>NZ_JARGEF010000115.1:0-24666 GCF_033794725.1 Streptomyces sp. ID05-39B
GTCATCTCATGTTACTTCTCAAATCCTCTCATAACAGTATTGATCTTTTCTCTGTTGTTCTTTTTTTTTCAAACCAGAGGCCGCAATCCGAGTTTCTGCCTTTTTCCTGGGCTCCGGAGGATGTGTTTAGGGGCCAGCCCCCCGCCCTGACCCCTTCCCCCCTGGGGGCCGCCCTGGCCGCCTCCCCACCCCGGCCCAGGCCGCCACCGTCGTCGTGAGCAACTCCACCGACCTGTCCAACGCCATCAGGAACGCCACCGCCGGCACCGTGATCCAGGTCCGCGGCGGCACCTACTACCCGACGGCCACCCTCCAGTCCACGGCCAACGGCACCGCCTCCGCGCCGGTCACGCTCACCGCGTACGGCTCGGAGACCGTGAAGATCGACGGCTCCAGCCTTCCCGCCGGCGGCTGGATCCTCAAACTGACCGCCGACCACTGGAACGTCTCGAACCTCACCTTCCAGAACTCCCCGGACAGCGCCGTCGTCTGCCAGTCCTGCACCGGGACCAACTGGAACAACATCAAGACGATCAACGGCGGCGACTCCGGCTTCACCCTCACCGGCGACGGCACGGTCAACAACACCGTGAAGAACATCGACAGTTACGGCCACTACGACGCCGCGGGCCACGGCGAGAACGCCGACGGAATCGCCGTCAAGTACGGCTCCGGCACCGGCAACCTCATCACCGGGGCCCGCCTCTACAACAACTCCGACGACGGCCTCGACTTCTGGTCCTTCTCCTCGCCCGTCACCGTCGAGCACACCTGGGCCTTCGGCAACGGCGCCAACCGCTGGTCCGACTCCGCCTTCGCGGGCGACGGCAACGGCTACAAACTGGGCGGCGACGGCGAGGTCGTCGCCCACGCCGTCAACAACTCGGCCGCCTGGGGAAACGCAGGAAACGGTTTCACCGAGAACTCCAACACCGGCGCCATCAGCATCAACCGCACCACCTCCTACGCCAACGCCAAGTGGGGCTACTACTTCGCGACCGGCTCCGCGAAGCTCGGCAAGAACCTCGCGGTGAGCAACGGAGGCGGCCAGGTCAACAAGGGCTCCAGGGTCATTTCGGCCGGCAACAACTGGGACTCCGGCATCGGCACGCCCGCCTTCCGCTCCACGGACGCCTCCACCACGTACAACGCCCGCCAGTCGGGCGGCGCGCTGCCCGTGACCACCTTCCTCACCACGGGCAGCACCACCATCGGGGCGACCATGAACTGACCGCCGCGAAAGTTTCGGCCCCTTTTCGCGGGGCCCGGCAACCTTTCCCGGCCACGGCGGCGACTGGGGAGCGGAATCGCGCCGGACGACGGACCTCTCCGGCGCGTTTCTCTCCATCCCCTCAGGAAAGGAACGCCCCGTGCGTTTGAGCACCGGACGCCACCGCAGGACGGGCACCCTCTCGATCGCCGCCGCGGTGGCGCTCGCCTCAGGGGCGGGCGGCGTCTACCTCGGCCTGACGAACGACGGCGCCCAGGCCGCGACGACGACGGTCACCGTGTCGACCACCGCCCAGCTGGAGGCGGCCGTGAGGAACGCCGCCGCGGGCACCGTCATCCAGGTCCGCGGCGGCACCTACTACCCGACGGCCGGCCTGAAGTCCACGGCCAGCGGCACCGCCACGAACCGGATCACGCTCCAGGCGTACGGCGGCGAGAAGGTGAAGATCGACGGGTCCAAGCTGCCGGCCGGCTCCTGGCTCGCCGGGATCTACGGCAGCTACTGGACCGTGCAGAACCTCACCTTCCAGAAGTCCCCGGCCCAGGGCTTCGTCGTCACCTCCTCCACCGGAGGCGTCTTCAGGAACCTGGTCACCGCAGGAAACGGCGACACCGGTTTCACCCTGCGCGGTGACAACACCGTCGGCAACCTCGTGCAGAACCTCGACAGCCACGGCAACTACGACGCCACCGGACACGGCCAGAACGCGGACGGCATCGCCGTCAAGTTCGGCTCCGGGACGGGCAACCGGATCACCGGCGCCCGCCTCCACAACAACTCCGACGACGGCCTCGACCTGTGGCAGTTCTCCACGCCCATCACCATCGACCACACCTGGGCCTTCGGCAACGGCAAGAACCGATGGAGCGACACGGCCTTCGAGGGCAACGGCAACGGCTTCAAGCTGGGCGGCGGAGGTGTCGTCGTCGCGCACGTCGTGAACAACAACGCGGCCTGGGACAACACGCTGAACGGGTTCACCGAGAACTCCAACCCCGGCGCGATCGTCCTGAACCGCAACACGGCGTACGCCAACGCCCAGGCCGGCTTCTACTTCGCGACCGGCAGGGCGCGCCTGGCCCGCAACCTCGCCGTGGGCAACAAGGGCGGCCTGTCCAAGCTGGGCTCCTCCACCGTCTCCGCGGCGAACAACTGGGACGGCGGCGTCGCCGGCCCGGCCTTCAGGTCGACGGACGCGACGACGGCGTACGGCGCCCGCAAGGCGGACGGGGCGCTGCCGACGACGACGTTCCTGACCACGGGGTCCACCACCATCGGTACCACGATGAACTGAGCGGGCAGTGAAACGCCCCCGCCGGTGACCGCCGGCGGGGGCGTTCTTCCGTGCGGGCCCGAGAGGGGCTCAGGCCCGCAGGTCCACGCAGTCGAACGAGGTGCCAGGGCTCAGGAAGGCAGCGCCCGTGTCGACGACGGAGTTCCTGGCGTCGTCCGAGTAGCCGAGGCGGCGGCGGACGCGGAGGAGAGGAGGCCGGCGCCTCCCGCGACGACGAAGCCGGTGACGACGAAGCCGGTGACGGCGAAGCCGGTGACGGCGACGCCGATCGCGGAGGCCCCGAGCACACGCCGACGCGTGAGGTGTCTCCTGCGCGCGCTCACGGGAAGGCCGGCCCGCCTACTTGTACGTGATGTCGGAGGGCGAGAACTTGCAGGTCTTGCCGTCGGCGCCGGTGCCCAGCTCGGTGGGTTCCTTGCCGGTGTTGTTGCCCTTGAAGCGGACGCAGGTCTTCGTCTTCTTCTTCGGGTCGCCCTGGACGCGGATCTTCGACAGGGTCGCGGTGTCGCCGTAGTTGGCGTTGACGCCGACGATGACCTTCAGGGGCGCCACGATGTCGATGTCGCTCAGCACGATCGTGCGCTTGTACTGCGTCTTGCAGTTGCCGCAGGAGCGGACCAGCTTGCCGGAGTTCTCCACCCGGAAGCCGGTCACGATCAGCTTGCCGGCACCGTTGAACTGGAGCACCTTGTCGGCGCCGTTCTTCGCGCCGCCGCCGATGACCTTGTACACCGACGAGGCGGACTTGCCCTTGAAGCTGGCGGCGTCCTCACCGACGTCCAGCCACCACACGTTCTGGAGCGTGCAGGAGCCCTTGCAGTGGACGCCGTCGGCGCCCGGCGTGCCGATGATCACGTTCTTCAGCACGGCGCCGTCGGCCAGTTCGAAGATCGGGTCCTGGCCCTCGTCCTGACCGCTGCCGCCCAGAGCGCCGGCCCCGGAGAACTTCGTCAGCTTGCCGTCGTAGGTGCCCGTGACCTTGATCGTCGAGGACACCGCCTTGCTGCCCTTGGCCGTCGGCCAGGTCGAGGCGGCGCCCGCGGACGAGAGCATCGTCGTGGTGACGATCGCGGCTCCGGAGACGGCGAAGGCGGCGGAGCCCGCGATCAGCGCACGCCGCTTGGTGACCCTGCGGCGGTGGCGGACGCGCGGTTCAGCTGGTGCAGTCATGTACCGATTCCTCAAGTGCTTGGTGACTCTTGCGCCTTGTGGTCGTCACCGGTGAGGGAAGGGTTGCCGCTTCGCCGAAACTTTTTCCGCAACCCCTACGAGTCGCCCTCGTCGTCGTCCTGGGCCGCGAAGTCGCCGCCCACGGAGCTCTTGTCGCCGTCGGCCGTGCCGACGGCCACGTAGCTGTCGTCCCTGGCGTCCCGGCCGCCCCGGTCGTGGTTGTACTGCCCGGCGAACACCCACTCGCCCTCGGGGACCGTACGGCCCTCCTTGAGCACCCAGGTGTAGAGAAGGAAGCCGTCCCGCTCCTCGACCGTGAGCGTGAAGTCGGCCTCGGGCAGTGCGCGCCAGGCGCCCGTCGAGACCACCCCGCCGCTCTGCGCGACCTTCAACTGCACGGTGAGCCGCGTGAGTTGCTCGGAGGTCTTGATCGTCACATTGCTCTGCGCCCAGAAGTCGTTGCTGTGCGGGTCCACCGAGCCGTCCGACCACAGCGGGCCGTCCTCGGTGTCGTCGACGGCCGGCAGCGGAGCGGGCGCGGAGGCGGAGGGCCTGGCCTGCGCCGACTTCGACGGCGAGCTGCTCGGCTCGGTGCGGTCCTGCCCGCCGCCACCCGAACCGGGCGTCGCCTTCGGTGAGGCCGGCGGGCGGCTCGTCGCGTCCGGGGACTCCGCCGGCGGCGGCGAGACGGAGACCGACTGCTGCGGCGGGTCGTCCTTCACCGCGGACGCCACCGCGTAGCCGCCGACCGCGAGCATGCCCGCGACCGCGGCCGTGGCGCTCACGATGCGCGCCCAGCCCCACAGGGCCGGGCGCGTCGACCGGTGAGTGCCGGGCCGTTCCTGCTCCACCATGCCGCGCTCGATCCGGGCGAGGATCCGCTCGCGGTCGGGCTCGTACGCCTCGGCCGCCCCGTGCAACCGGGCGCGCAGCTCGCCGTGCACGTCCCGCTGCATCGTCATCGGTCCCTTCCTCCGGCCTCACCCGTGCGCGCCGCCATCACGGCGTGCACCTTCCGCGAACCCCCGGTGGCGCCGAGCACCTTCTGCAACTCGGCCATTCCCTTCGAGGTCTGGCTCTTCACCGTACCCACCGAGACGCCCAGAGCGAGCGCGGTGTCCTTCTCCGAGAGGTCGAACGCGTGCCGGAGCACCACGCAGGCCCGTTTGCGGAAGGGGAGTCTACGCAGGGCCGACTGGACGTCCACAACGCCCGCGACGTCCGGATTTTCCGTCTTCTCCTCGCGCTGCGACCAGAACAGGGCGATCCGGCGGCGCTCACGGACCGCGCTGCGGATCCGGGTGCGGGCAAGATTGGCCACGACGCCTCGTGCGTACGCCACCGGGTGATCGGCCGCGCGCACGCGGTCCCAGCGCTGCCAGAGCGCGAGCAGCGCGTCCGCCGCCAGATCGTCGGCCGCGTCCGCCTCGCCGGTCAACAGGTGGGCCAGCCGGGCCAGTTCGGCGTGGTGGCGTTCGAAGAAGGCATGGAACTCCACGGAGGCGGCGTCGTCGACGACTGTGCCCACGGGTGACCTCTTCTCGATGCGGAATCTGCACCCCGGCGGGGGTGGATGCTGTGCATGTCATGTGAATGACATGGGTGGGTCCCGGGGAGAGGGCCAGGACGAGATCCGGAGCGTAGCAGTGATCAATCGACTGTTCGGTACAGGGGTTCGAACGGTGTATGACAGACCGAACCCTGATTCCGTAACACGGTGAAAACCTGAACGGGGTTCAGCGGGGGAACAATCCAGCCAGCATCCGCACACTGATCACCAGGTCACGAGGAGTCTCCGTCATGTCCGAAACGCAGAAGGCGGCCGGCCGGCCGAGTTCACCGCCCGCGGCGGTGAACAGCGTCGACCGGTTCTTCAAGATCTCCGAACGGGGATCGACCTTCGGCCGGGAGATACGCGGCGGCTTCGCCACGTTCTTCACGATGGCCTACATCCTTGTCCTGAATCCCATCATCCTGGGCAGCGCCAAGGACAAGTTCGGGCACCAACTCGACGCCGTGCAACTCACCACTGCCACCGCCCTCGTGGCCGCCGTCATGACCGTCATCATGGGCGTCGGCGGCAACCTGCCGCTGGCCCTCGCCGCGGGACTCGGCCTCAACGCCGTCGTCGCCTTCCAGATCGCCCCGCTGATGAGCTGGGACGACGCGATGGGCCTGATCGTCCTCGAAGGCCTGCTGATCTGCGTGCTGGTGGTGACCGGCCTGCGCGAGGCCGTCATGCACGCCATCCCGCAACCGCTGAAGCAGGCGATCAGCGTCGGCATCGGCCTGTTCATCGCCTTCATCGGCTTCGTCGACGCCGGTTTCGTCAGCCGCATCCCCGATGTCGCGGGCACCACGGTCCCGGTTCAGCTCGGCGCCACCGGCACCCTCGGCGGCTGGCCGATCCTCGTCTTCTGCCTCGGCGTGCTGCTGACCATCGGACTGCTCGCCCGCAAGGTCAAGGGCGCCATCCTCATCAGCATCCTGACGATGACGCTCCTCGCGATCGTCATCAACTCCGTCGCCGACATCAAGTCCTGGGGCCTGACCACGCCCGCGTGGCCCGACCAGCTCGTCGACACCCCCGACTTCGGACTGATCGGACACTTCAGCCTGTTCGGCGCGTTCGGCGAGACCACCGTCATCACGGTCGTCCTGCTCGTCTTCACGCTGATCCTGTCCGACTTCTTCGACACCATGGGCACCGTCGTCGGCATCAGCGCCGAGGCCAAGCTCCTCGACGACGACGGCAAGGTGCCCAACCTGGGCCGCGTGCTGCTCATCGACGGCGCGGCGGCCGTCGCGGGCGGCGCGGCCTCCTCGTCCTCCGCGACCTCCTACATCGAGTCGGCGGCCGGAGTCGGCGAGGGATCGCGCACCGGGTTCTCCAACCTGGTCACCGGCGCCATGTTCGCCCTCGCCCTCTTCATGACCCCGCTGCTCACCATCGTGCCGCTCCAGGCGGCGGCGCCCGCGCTGGTCGCCGTCGGCTTCCTGATGATGACCCAGGTCAAGTCCATCGACTGGGACAAGTACGAGATCGCCATCCCCGCCTTCCTGACCATCGCCGTCATGCCGTTCACCTACTCGATCACCAACGGCATCGGCGCGGGGTTCCTCGCGTTCGTCGTGATCAAGACGGTGCTGGGCAGGGCGAGGGACGTGCACTGGCTCATGTGGGGGGCTTCGGCCCTGTTCGTCGTCTACTTCGCCATCGACCCGATCGAGCAGGTGCTCGGCGTCAAGTGACGTGAGGTGCGCGATCAGCCCGCGGCTCCGTCGTGGCTGGTCGCGCCCACGCGGCGGAGCCGCGTACCGAACACGGTCCCGTGCCCCTCAGCTGATCGCCGCCTGCATCATCGCCTTGGCCACCGGGGCCGCCAAGCCGTTGCCGCTCACCTCCGAGCGGGCCGCGTTCGACTGCTCCACGACCACCGCCACGGCCACCTCCCTGCCGTCACCGCCCTTGGCGTACGAGGTGAACCAGGCGTACGGCGTCCGGCTGTTGTTCTCGCCGTGCTGGGCCGTGCCCGTCTTGCCGCCGACGGTCGCCCCCTCGATACGGGCGTTCGTGCCGGTGCCCTCCTCGACGACCGTCTGCATCGCCGACCGCAACTGCTCGGCGGTGTCGGCACTGACGACCTGCGTGGTCGAGGCCTCGTCGTCGTAGTCGGTGAGGACGCTCCCGCCGCCGTCGGTGACCCGCGAGACCATGTGCGGCGACACCAGCTTGCCGCCGTTGGCCAGGGCGGCCGACACCATGGCCATCTGGAGCGGGGTGGCGGTCACGTCGAACTGCCCGATGCCGGTGAGGGCGGTGGACGACTCGTCCATGCCGGAGGGGTACACGCTCGGGTAGGCCCGCACCGGAACGTCCTGCGTCTCGTCGTCGAAGCCGAACTTCTCGGCCGTCGCCCGCAGCTTGTCCTGTCCGAGCCGGACGGCCATGTGCGCGAAGACGTTGTTGCAGGAGTACTGGAGCGCGACCCGGATCGTGGCGTCCTCGCAGGGCGCCGAAGGGTTCTCGTTGCTCAGCACCGTGGTCGTGCCGGGCAGCGTGTACGGGTCCGCGCTGTCCGTCCTCTCGTCCACCGACGAGTAGAGCCCGTCCTCCAGCGCCGCCGCCGCCACGACCAGCTTGAACGTCGACCCCGGCGGCAGCGGCTGGCGCAGCGCCCGGTTGGTGAGCGGCTTGTCGGCGTCAGCGGTGAGCTTCTTCCAGGCCGTGCCCGCCGTGTTGGCGTCGGTGAGTGAGGACGGGTCGTACGACGGCGTCGACGCCACCGCCAGGATCCTGCCCGTCACCGGGTCGATCGCGACGGCCGCGCCCTTCTTGTCGCCGAGCGCGTCGTACGCCGCCTTCTGCACGGCCGGGTCGATCGTCGTGATCACATCGCCCGGGTCGGCCCGCTCGCCCGTGACCGCGTCCACCGCGCTCTTCAGCCGGGGGTCCGTGCCGTTGAGCAGGTCGGCGTAGATGCCCTCCAGCTGTGTCGGGGCGTAGGCCTGCGAGGCGTAGCCCGTCACAGCGGCGTACAACTCGCCGTCCGTGTACGTGCGTCTGTACTTCAGGTCGCTGTCCGGCGTGGCCGCCGAACCGGTGACCGACTTTCCGGCCACGATGATGTTCCCGAGCGGCTCCGCGTACGTCTCGATCGCGTTGCGCCGGTTGTCCTTGTCGTCCGCGAGCGCCCGGCCTTCGTAGAACTGCACCCAGGTCGCCCGGAACAACAGGGAGAACACCAGCAGCAGCGCGAAGACGGAGGCACGCCTGATCGTCTTGTTCATCGCGATCGGACAGACGAACGGGACGGACCCGGTCGTTCCCGTCCGCCCGGATTCTCATCCGGTGTTCATGAAGCCGCCGGGACGGATGACCGGCACCACGGCGGGCCCTCGTGCGTCCGGGAGGTCAGCCCTCCAGGACCAGGACGACCTCGTCGATCTCCGCACCGCGCGCGTGGGCGTACCCCGTGGCCCGCGCGCTCAGCCGGAAGCCGCACTTCTCCAGGACCCGCCGGGAACCGGCGTTGTCGTCCGCCGCGCGCGCGTACAGCGGGCGCTCGGGCACCTCCGCGAGGAGGGCGGACAACGCGGCGGTGGCGATGCCGCGCCCCCAGTAGGCGCGGTCCACCCAGTACGTGACCTCGCGCTCGCCCGGTTCGCCGTAGACCGCCGCGCTGCCCACCACGTCACCGTCCGCCAGGATCGCGCGATTCACGGCGGTGGAGGCGCGGATCTTCTTCCAATGGGCGTCGAAGGCTGCCCGGTCGGCCGGGTCCTTCGCGGTGAACGCGGCCATCCACAGGGACTCGGGATCATTCATCTGCCGGTAGAACACCGGCAGATCGCTGTCATGGACCGGGCGCAGGGCGATCTCCATGACTCAGAGCCTACGGGTCGCCAGTGTCAGCCGGTCACGCGCGTCGAACAGAGCGTCCTTCACCAGCTGCTCGTGCGCGGGCGTCAGCCGGGCCACCGGCACCGAGCAGCTGATCGCGTCCCGCGCCGGAGTGCGGTAGGGGATCGCGACGCCGAAGCAGCGCAGCCCCAGCGTGTTCTCCTCCCGGTCCACGGCGAAGCCCTGCTCACGGACCTGGTGCAGCTCCTCGACGAGCTTCTCGCGGTCGGTGATGGTGTGCTCGGTCAGCGCGGGCAGCGTCTCCGGGAGCAGCTTGCGGACCTGCTCGTCGCTGTAGGTGCTCAGCAGCGCCTTGCCGAGGGAGGTGGAGTGGGCCGGCAGCCTGCGGCCGACCCGGGTGAAGGGCCGCAGGTAGTGCTGCGACTGGCGGGTGGCGAGGTACACCACGTTGGTGCCGTCCAGCCGTGCCAGGTGGATGGTCTCGGTGGTGTCGTCCGAGAGCCGGTCCAGCGTGGGACGGGCGGCCGCGACCACCTCGTCGCCGTCGATGTAGGAGGTGCCGACCAGCAGCGCCCTCACCCCGATGCCGTACCGCGTGCCCGTCGCGTCGGTCTCCACCCAGCCCAGCTCCACCAGCGTGCGCAGCAGCATGTAGAGGCTGGACTTGGGATACCCGACGGCCTCCTGGACCGACGCGAGGGAGTGCATACCGGGGCGGCCGGCGAAGTACTCCAGCAGTTCAACCGTCCGCACCGCGGACTTGACCTGCGCCCCGCCCCCCGTCTCGCCAGCCGACATCGCCCTTGACCCCTTCGTTCGACGGGAAATAGTCTCCAACAGCATATTCAGCATCAGAGACAGCGTTCAGCATATCGAACGTCCCTGGTGGTGAGGTAAGTACAGCGGCATTGCGATGCGGCATCGAACGTGGAGGGACCCGCGGTGGCAGCAGCACCAGTCTGGAGTGTCGACCCCCGAACCGGGAAGCAGCGTGAACAGGTCGCGGTCGAGGCCACGGCCCAGGAGGTGGACTCCGTCGTCCGCGCCGCGCACGGTACACGGGCGGCGCTCGCCGACCGCACCGTCCGCACGGCCTTCCTGCGCACCGCCGCGGACCGGCTGCAGGCGGCCAAGGACCAGCTCGTCGAGGTGGCCGACGCGGAGACCGCGCTCGGCCCGGTCCGGCTGACCGGCGAACTCGCCCGCACCTGCTACCAGCTGCGCGCCTTCGCCGACATCGTCGAGGAGGGCGACTTCCTCGACGTCGTCATCAACCACCCCGACGACACCGCGACCCCGCCGGTGCCCGACCTGCGCCGCTACAAGGTGCCGCTGGGCGTCGTCGCCGTCTACTCGGCGTCCAACTTCCCCTTCGCGTTCTCCGTCGTCGGCGGCGACACCGCGAGCGCGCTGGCCGCGGGCAACCCGGTCGTCGTCAAGTCCCACCCCGACCACCCGGGCCTGTCCGAGCTGGTCGCCAAGGTGGTCCGCCTGGCCGCCGCCGAGCACGGCATCCCCGACGAGGTGCTCGGCCTGGTGCACGGCTTCGAGGCGGGCGTCGAGCTGATCAAGCACCCGCTGATCGCCGCCGCCGGCTTCACAGGGTCCATCCGCGGCGGCCGCGCGCTGTTCGACGCGGCGGCGGCGCGGCCCGTGCCGATCCCCTTCCACGGTGAGCTGGGCTCGCTCAACCCGGTCGTCGTGACCGAGGCCGCCGCCGCCGAGCGCGCGGACGCCATCGGGACCGGCCTGGCCGGCTCGATGACGCTGGGCGTCGGACAGTTCTGTGTGAAGCCGGGCCTGGTCCTCGTGCCGTCCGGCGCGGCCGGTGACGGCCTCGTCAAGTCGCTCACCGACGCGGTCAGCGACACCGACGCGGGCGTCCTGCTCGACCACCGCATGCGCGACAACTTCCTCGCCGGTGTCGCCGAGCGGGCGCAGCTGCCCGAGGTCGAGACGCCGGTCACGCCCGGAGCGGGCGGCGAGCACACCGTCAGCGCCGGCTTCCTGACGGTGCCGGCCGGGAAGCTCACCGGCGATGGGGCGTACGACCTGCTCCTGGAGGAGTGCTTCGGCCCGGTGACCGTCGTGGCGCGCTACGACGACGACGAGCAGGCGCGTTCCGTCCTCTCGCGGCTCCCCGGCAACCTCACCGCCACCGTGCACCTGTCGGCGCAGGAGGCCGCGGGCGAGGGCCGAGGCGCCGAGATCCTCGCCGAGCTGACCCCGCTCGCCGGCCGGGTACTGGTGAACGGCTGGCCGACCGGCGTGGCCGTGGCCCCCGCACAGCACCACGGCGGCCCCTACCCGGCGACCACCTCCACCTCCACCTCGGTCGGCGGTACGGCCATCGAGCGCTGGCTGCGCCCGGTCGCCTACCAGAACACCCCCGAGGCGCTGCTGCCGCCCGAGCTGCGCGACGACAACCCGCTGGGCCTGCCCCGGCGCTTCAACAACCACCTCGAGCGATGACCGGCACCGGGCGGCAGAAGGAATCTGGGAAACTCTGAGCATGGACCTCGAACTCGCCGAACTCCCCTTCCCGTTGCGCACCTACGGGCCCGACGGGCACTGGAGCTACGAGGACGGGGTCCTCACCGGATGGGCCGGTCCCCGCCAGGACCGGTTCGTGTCGCCCACCGCGGAGGGGCTCGACCCGGCCGCCGACGCGCCCCGGCTGCTGGGGGCGCCCGTGGGCGACTTCCAGTTCATCGCCCGGGTGACCGTCGGCTTCAACGGCGGCTTCGACGCCGGGGTGTTGTACGTCCACGTCGGCGAACGGGCCTGGGCCAAGCTCTGCCTGGAGTACTCCCCGGACGTGCCCACCGTCTGCACGGTGGTCACCCGCGGCCACTCCGACGACGCCAACTCCTTCACCGTGGACGGCAGTTCCGTCTGGCTCCGGGTCAGCCGGACCGGCCGCGCCTTCGCCTTCCACGCCTCCCGCGACGGCAAGCACTGGATCTTCGTCCGGCTGTTCACGCTGGGCGACGAGAAGGAGACGGGCGCGGCCCTCGTCGGCTTCATGGCACAGGCGCCGATGGGCGAGGGCTGCGTCGTCACCTACGACCACCTGGAGTTCCGCCCGACCTGGCCGGACGACCTGCGCGACGGCAGCTGACCGGGGCCGACCCGTTTCGGGGACGGGGAATGAGTCCGACCGTTTGAACGTTCACATACTCGGCGGAGGGAGTCTCCGTACCCGCAGACCTGGAGAGAGCCGAGACATGCGCGTCGAGATCTGGAGCGACATCGCCTGCCCGTGGTGCTACGTGGGCAAGGCCCGCTTCGAGAAGGCGCTCGACGCCTTCCCGCACCGTGACCAGGTCGAGGTCGTCCACCGCTCCTTCGAGCTGGAGCCCGGCCGGGCCAAGGGCGACATCACGCCCGTGCTGGCCATGCTGAGCAAGAAGTACGGCATGAGCGAGGCCCAGGCCCAGGCCGGCGAGGACAACCTCGGCGCCCAGGCCGCCGCCGAGGGCCTCGACTACCGCACCCGCGACCGCGACCACGGCAACACGTTCGACATGCACCGCCTGCTGCACTTCGCCAAGGAGCAGGGCCGCCAGGACGAGCTGATCCAGCTCCTGTACCGGGCCAACTTCGCCGAGGAGCGGTCCCTGTTCGCCGAGGGCGACGAGCGGCTCGTGGAACTGGCCGTCGAGGCCGGTCTGGACGCCGACGACGCCCGCAAGGTCCTCGCCGACCCGGACGCCTACGCAGACGCGGTCCGCGCCGACGAGGCCGAGGCCGCCCAGCTCGGCGCGAACGGCGTGCCCTTCTTCGTCCTCGACCGCACGTACGGCGTCTCCGGCGCCCAGCCCGCCGAGGTCTTCGCCCAGGCCCTCACCCAGGCCTGGGGCGAGCGCTCCCCGCTCAAGCTCGTCGACCAGGGCGACGCCGAGGCCTGCGGTCCCGACGGGTGCGCGGTACCGCAGCACTGAAACGCGCGGCACCGGCGAAAGGTGCAGGTGACGGCGGATCTATAAGCGTTCCTTAGGGAAACCGCGTAAGAATTCGCAATGGACTTTGACTTCCGTGGGTCGCAGAGTTGACCCATGGAGACCTTCGAGAGCCTCGTCCGCGCCGAGTTCGCGCCGAAGAGCACCTACCTGAACACCGCGAGCAACGGCCTGCTCCCCGCCCGCACCGTCACCGCCCTGCACGAGGCGGCGCTGCTGCGGGCCGAGGGCCGGCCACTCACCTCGCTGTACGAGGATGTGGAGGCCTGCCGGGCGGCGTACGCCCGGCTCGCCGGCGTCCCCGTCAGCCGGGTCGCGGCCGGCGCCTCGGTCGCCGCCCACACCGGCGTCATCGCCGCCTCACTCCCGCCGGGCGCCGAGGTCCTCACCGCCGAGGACGACTTCACCTCCGTGCTGAACCCGTTCCACGTCCGCGGCGACCTCAAGGTCCGCGCGGTCCCGCTGGAGCGGATCGCCGAGGCCGTCCGCCCCGGCACCGCGCTCGTCGCGGTCAGCGCCGCCCAGTCCGCCGACGGACGGATCGCGGACCTGCCCGCCCTGCGCGAGGCGGCCCGCACCCACGGCGCGCGCACCTACGTCGACTTCTCGCAGTCCGCCGGCTGGCTCCCGATGGACGCCGACGCCTACGACTACTCCGCCGCCGTCTCCTTCAAGTGGCTGCTCGGCCCGCACGGGGCCGCCTTCCTCGTGGTCCCGGAGGACTTCGGCGGACTCACGCCGGTGCTGTCGGGATGGGTCGCCGGCGAGGTGCCGTGGGACAGCTGCTACGGACCCGTCGCCGAACTCGCCCACTCCGCACGGCGATTCGACCTCAGCCACGCCCTGTTCACCTACGCGGGGCTGCGCCGCTCCCTCGATCTCATCGAGGAACTCGGCGTCGCCGCCGTACAGGCCCACGACCTCGCCCTCGCCGACCGGTTCCGGGCCGGGCTCGCGGCCCTCGGCCACGAGCCCGTGCCCGCGCCGGGCTCGCCGATCGTGTCGGTGCCCGGACTCGGCACCCGGCAGCCGGAGCTGAGCCGCGCCGGGATCGAGGTCTCCGACCGCGCGGGCAATCTGCGCGCGGCCTTCCACCTGTTCAACACGACAGCGGACGTGGACCGACTGCTGGACGTGCTCTCGGGCTGAGCACACCGGGTGCGCTGGGCGGGGGAGTGCTCAGCGCACCCGGTGTGAAGCCCCTTGCGCCGATGCGGCGTTCTCCAGGGGCGGCCCCCGGGCCTCCGGCCGGGTTCATCGCACCGGTGTGAGGTCCCTCGCCCCGATGCTGTGTCTTCCGGGGGCGGCCCCCGGGCCTCCGGCCGGGTTCATCGCACCGGTGTGAAGTCCCTCGCCCCGATGAACTCCGGCCGCCGTACGGGTGCCGCGAACGGCTCGACCGCCGCGTTCTCCACGCTGTTGAAGACGATGAAGACGTTGCTGCGCGGGAACGGTGTGATGTTGTCGCCGGACCCGTGCATGCAGTTGCAGTCGAACCAGGTCGCCGAACCGGCCCGGCCCGTGAACAGCTTGATGCCGTACGCGGACGCCATCTCGGTCAGCGCCTCGTCCGAGGGCGTGCCCGCGTCCTGCATCTGCAGCGACTGCTTGTAGTTGTCCTTCGGCGTGGCCCCGGCGCAGCCCAGGAACGTCTTGTGCGATCCCGGCATGATCATCAGGCCGCCGTTGGTGTCATGGTTCTCGGTCAGCGCGATCGAGACGGACACCGTCCGCATCCGGGGCAGACCGTCCTCGGCGTGCCAGGTCTCGAAGTCGGAGTGCCAGTAGAAGCCGGACGCGCCGAAACCGGGCTTGACGTTGATCCGCGACTGGTGGACGTACACGTCCGAGCCGAGCAGCTGCCGGGCCCGCCCGACGACCCGCTCGTCGCGCACCAGCCGGGCGAAGACCTCGCTGATCCGGTGCACCTCGAAGACGGACCGTATCTCCTTCGTCCTCGGCTCGACGATGGACCGGTCGTCGGCCCGGATCACCGGATCGCCCACCAGCCGGTCCAGCTCGCGCTTGTAGACGGCGACTTCGTCGTCCGTGAGGAGCTGGTCGACGGCGGCGAAGCCGTCCCGCTCGAACGACTGGAGGTCGAGCGGCTCGAACGGGCCGGGCGCGTCCGGGGCGCCCCAGACGACCGGGTCCTGGCGGGGGACGGTCACCTCGGTGGCGCCGCGGCTGGGGTAGAGATCGGTGACGTGGGTGCCGGTGACAGTGGTCATGGGGATGTCACACCTCCTCGGGCTCGGTGAGCAGGGGATAGACGCCGTTCTCGTCGTGGTCCTCCCGTCCCGTGACGGGCGGGTTGAACACGCAGATGCAGCGGAAGTCCTCCTTGACGCGCAGCGTGTGCCGCTCGTGCCCGTCGAGGAGGTACATGGTCCCGGGCGTGATGGTGTGTGCCCGCCCGGTCTCGTGGTCGGTGAGTTCGGCCTCACCCTCCACGCAGACGACGGCCTCGACGTGGTTCGCGTACCACATCGACGTCTCCGTGCCCGCGTACAGGATCGTCTCGTGCAGGGAGAAGCCGACCCTCTCCTTGGCGAGGACGATGCGCTTGCTCTCCCAGGTGCCGGACGCCGACCTCACATGCCGGTCGGTGCCCTCGATGTCCTTGAACGAACGGACGATCACGGTATTGCGATGCCTCCTAGGTAGGTGGTGGGTCTGAGCGGGGTCAGGCGGTCTCGGGCACGGCGACGGTCTCCCGTACGGCGCGGGCGAGGACGCTCAGGCCCTCGTCCAGCTCCTCGGGCGTCACGGTGAGTGCCGGCAGCAGCTTGACGACCTCGCCCTCCGGGCCCGACGTCTCGATCAGCAGCCCGAGTTCGAAGGCGCGGTGCGCCACCCGCCCGGCCCGGCCCTTGTCGTGGAACTCCAGGCCCCACACCAGGCCGCGGCCCCGGTACTCCTTGACGTCGGCGAGGTTCTCCTCGGTGATCGAGATCAGCTGCTGCTCGATCTGCTCCCCGCGCTTGCGGGTCTGCTTCTCCATCGCCGACCCGTCGGCCCAGTACGTCTCCAGCGCGGCGGTGGCCGTGACGAACGCCGGGTTGTTGCCGCGGAAGGTGCCGTTGTGCTCACCCGGCTCCCACACGTCCAGCTCGGGCTTGAACAGGCACAGCGACATCGGCAGACCGTAGCCGCTGATGGACTTCGACACCGTGACGATGTCGGGGGTGATGCCCGCCTCCTCGAACGAGAAGAAGGCACCGGTGCGCCCGCAGCCCATCTGGATGTCGTCGACGATCAGCAGCATGTCCTGCCGCTCGCACAGCTCGGCCAGCGCCCGCAGCCACTGCGGGCGCGCCACGTTGATGCCGCCCTCGCCCTGTACGGTCTCCACGATCACGGCGGCCGGCTTGTTGAGCCCGGAGCCCTGGTCCTCCAGGAGCCGCTCGAACCACAGGAAGTCCGGGACCTGGCCGTCGAAGTAGTTGTCGAACGGCATCGGCGTGCCGTGCACCAGCGGGATACCCGCCCCGGCCCGTTTGAAGGCGTTTCCGGTGACGGCGAGCGAGCCCAGCGACATCCCGTGGAAGGCGTTGGTGAACGACACGATCGCCTCGCGCCCCTTCACCTTCCGGGCCAGCTTCAGCGCGGACTCCACGGCGTTGGTGCCGGTCGGGCCCGGGAACATGACCTTGTACGGCAGGTCACGCGGCCGCAGCACCAGATCCTGGAAGGTCTGCAGGAAGGTCCGCTTGGCGACGGTGGACATGTCGAGCCCGTGGGTGACGCCGTCGCGCATCAGATAGTCGATCAACGCCCGTTTCAGTACCGGGTTGTTGTGGCCGTAGTTGAGCGACCCGGCACCGGCGAAGAAGTCGAGGTACTGGTGTCCGTCCTCGTCGTGCATCCGGCTGCCCTGCGCCCGGTCGAAGACGACGGGCCAGCCGCGGCAGTAGCTGCGCACCTCGGACTCGAGGGTCTCGAACACGCTGAGGTCGGGCTGGGTGATGGTCACGGCGAAAACACTCCTCGTGCGGTGGGGGAGTCGTGCGGAAGGGAGGTCTTGCGGAAGGGACGTCGTACGGAAGTCCTGGTGGCGTGCGGGAGTCCGCGATGGCGTGGCGGAAGTCCGCGGTGGAGTGCGGAAGTCTGCGGGCGCGGGGGAGTCGCGAAGGTCGGGGGCGGCTCAGGCCGAGGTCAACGGGCCGATGCGGTACAGGACTTCGGGGTCGTGCGGGCCGTCCGGGAACAGTGCCGTGTCGAACAGGACCTCGCGCGTGACGTCCGCACCGTGCCGGGCGGCGTAGGAGATGAACAGCCGCTCCGAGGCGGTGTTGCCCGGAGTGATCGTGGTCTCGACGGTGGTGAGGGAGCGCTCGGCGGCGACCCGCGCGGTCAGCCCGTCGAGCAGCGCGGCGGCCAGGCCGCGGCCGCGGTACGCGCCGTCGACGGCGACCTGCCAGACGAGCAGGGTCTGCGGCGCCTCGGGGCGGACGTACCCGGTGACGAAACCGACCGGTTCGCCGCCCTCGGAGCGCGCCACCGCCGAGGTGCCGGCGAAGTCCCGGCACCACAGCAGATAGCTGTAGGAGGAGTTCAGATCGAGCGTCCCGGATTCCTTGGCGATACGCCAGAGAGCGGCCCCGTCCGCCACCGAGGGGCGGTCGATCCGCAGGTCTGCTTGTGTGGCAGTCATGCGGATTGAACTTACCGAGAGAAATTCAAAAATGCATGGAGAGGTGGCGATGGTTCCGTGCTGCCCTCGTGGTCACGTGACCTTTTGCGTCGTTTTCTACCGTACAAAACGGATCAAATCTTCACCTCTGTGCAATGCGTCACGCGTCCGTGATGTGCTCGCAAAATCCCTGCGTTTAAGTCCGGGAGATCCGGGCAGGAGAACTCGGGAAAGCCATCCTGGGAAAGGGTGAGGGAAAGGCGAGGGGAAAGGGCTGCGGAATTGCCTTGAATTCAGACTCCGGTAACCCCGTCGATACGCTCCCGCAGAATGTCCGCGTGGCCGTTGTGCCGCGCGTACTCCTCGATGAGATGGATCAGCACCCAGCGCAGACTGACCCGCGCCCCGGCGACCGGCCCGTCGACGATCCGCCCGGTCTCCTCCAGTGAGCATCCCGCGGTCAGCTCACGCCCCCGCGCGACCTCCCGCTGCCACACCGTCAGCGCCTCGCCGAGTCCCCGCCCGGCGCTGAGGACGTACCCGGTGGGCTCCTCGAACACGGGCGGGACATCGAGTCCCGCGAACACCCTCTGCAACCAGTTCCGTTCGACCTCGGCGAGATGCTGCACCAGGCCGAGCAGGGTGAGGGAGGAGGGTTCGGCCGAGGCCTGCCGGACCTGGGTGTCGTCCAGGTCCACGCACTTCAGCTTCAGGGTCGCGCGGTGGAAGTCGAGCCAACTGTCGAGCATGGCCCGCTCGTCACCGGTCATCAGGGGGACGGGACGGCCGTCGGGAAGAGTGGTCATGCGGCGAGCATGGCAGCCGCCACCGACAACCGGGCCCGATCACGGCGCCCCCTCGCCCCTGGTCAACCAGGCCTGCTCGGCCGCCCGCAGTACGCCCGGCAGATCGCGTGGTCCCTGGTCACCGCCGGGCCTGTTCGGCCGCCGGCAACGTGCTCCGTCGCAGGGGTCGGTCGTCCTTGGTCACCGCCGGGCCTGCTCGGCCGCCCGCAGTACGCCCGGGAGACCGCGTGGTCCCTGGTCACCGTCAGGCCTGTTCGGCCGCCCGCAACGTGCCCCGTCGCAGGGCTCCGTCGTCCCTGGTCACCGCCAGGCACGCTCCGCCGCCCGCAGCGCGCCCGGCAGGTCCGCTGCCAGGCCCCTCTCCGCGAGCGCCGCGCCCAGTGCCGTCAGGCTGCTGCGCACCGCACCCGGTGTCGCGTCCGCCCCGTAGTGGTTGACCCGGATCATCTCCTTGGCCAACGCGCCCCCGCCCGCGGCCAGCGGCAGTGCCGGATCACCCGTCAGTGCCCGCGTCACCAGCTCCGAGGCGACGGCACCCGCAGGCGCCCTCAGCGTCGTGGCGACGGGCGCTGCCTCCCGCGCGTCGTGCACGTACGGCTCCAGCCCCGCCCCCAGCGCCACCGCACCCGCACGGGTCGCGGCGGCGGCGGACGCGTGCCGGGCCATCACGGTCTCCAGGCCGTCCGCCTCGATGCGCTCCACGCACGCCTCCAGCGCCAGCATCTCGAGCTGCGCCGGAGCGTGCGGCAGCGCCTTGCGGCCGCCGTCGACCCACCGCTCCTTCCAGTCCAGCAGCGACAGGTAGGAACGGCGCGGTGCCTTCGGGTTCGCCGCCATCCGGGCCCAGGCGCGCTCGCTCACCGACACGGCGGACACGCCCGCCGGGCCGCCCATCGCCTTCTGCGCGCCGATCACGCACAGGTCCACGCCCCACGCGTCCGGCAGTACCGGCTCGGCGCCCACGGAGGCCACGGCGTCCAGGTAGAACAGCGCACCGTGCTCCTTCACCACCTCGCCGATCTCCGCGACCGGATTGGTGTTGCCGGTTGCCGCCTCCGCGTGCACGAGCGACACGAAGCCGATCTCCGGGTGCTCGACGAAGGCCGCGCGGATCTGTTCGGCGGTGACCGCCGTGTGGAAGGGCACCGAGAGGTCGATCACCGTGGCGCCGCAGTCCCGGAGCCAGTCGCCGAAGGTCCGCCCGTAGGGCCCGGTGATCACGTTCAGCGCGGTCGTGCCCGGCCCGGCCGTCCCGCGGATCGCGCCCTCCAGCGGCAGCAGCGCCTCGCCCTGCATGATCACGACATCCTGCCGGGTGCCCAGCAGCCGTGCCACCCGGTCCTCCACCGAGGCGAACCGGGCGGCGCTCAACGGAGCGAGATCCAGGAAGGGGTGGGTCACGGCGGTGCTCTCTTCGCTCACGGGGTATGGGTGACGAGAGTAACCGGCGTGACCCCCACCGCCCCGACCGGCGAGTTCTTAGGCCGAGGGGCCGAAGTGCCAAGGGTTTGATTTGAGAGACTCAAACTTCTCCTTATAATCGGAACCTACAGTTCCCCCACAGGAAGGCCCGCCGTGAACACGCTCCTCGGGCGTCGCACCCGTGTCCTGGCCGCCACCACCGTCGCTGCCGGGCTCATGCTCGTGACCGCCTGCACCTCCAGCGACGACGGCGGCAGCGGCTCCAAGACCGCCGCGGGCGGTGTGGAGCTGGTCAAGGCGGGTCAGCTCACGACCTGCACCCACCTGCCCTATCCGCCGTTCCAGTCGGAGATCGACGGCAAGGTGAAGGGCTTCGACGTCTCCCTGATCGACCTGGTCGCCGAGGACCTGGGCGTCAAGCAGGAGATCCTGGACACGCCGTTCGAGAACTTCAAGACCGGCGCCTTCCTCAACTCCGGCGAGTGCGACCTGGCCGCGGCCGGCATGACCATCACCGAGGAGCGGAAGAAGAACGTCGACTTCTCCGACCCCTACTTCGAGGCCACGCAGGCCGTCCTGGTGAACAAGGACGCCGGGGTGAACTCCCTCGCCGAGATCAAGTCGAAGAACGTCAAGCTCGGCGCGCAGGCGCAGACCACCGGCGAGGACTACGTGGTGAAGCAGGGCTTCGACCCGGTCTCCTTCGAATCCTCCGACGCCGTCCTCAACGGCCTGCGCACCGGTCAGGTCAAGGCCGTCGTCATCGACTACCCGGTCGTCCAGGGCTGGCTGAAGAACAAGGCCGACGCGGACGTCTACGAGATCGTCGACAACCTCAACACCGGTGAGCAGTACGGCTTCACGGTGAAGAAGGGCAACACCGAGCTGGTCGCGGCCATCAACAAGGCGATCGCCGACGCCAGGGCCGACGGCACGTACAAGAAGCTCTACGAGCAGTGGATCGGCCCGTACGACGCGACCGCGGCCTCCCCGTCCGCCTCATGAGCGACGCCACGAAGCAGGACGTCCCGCTCCGCCGGAAGGGACTGTCGAGGACCCAGAAGCGCAAGCTGTCGCGCGGCATCCAGTACGTCGTCTTCGTCGCCGCCCTGATCGTCTTCGCGGCCTCGGCGGACTGGGACCGGCTGCAGAACCAGTTCGCGCAGGCGGACATCGCCGAGCAGATGTTCCCCGACGTCATCACGCTGGCGCTGAAGAACACCGTGCTGTACACCCTGTCCGGCTTCGCCGTCGGACTGGCCCTCGGCATGGTCGTCGCGCTGATGCGGCTGTCGTCCGTCGGCCCCTACCGCTGGCTCGCCGGAATCTACATCGAGATCTTCCGCGGCCTGCCCGCCCTGCTGATCTTCATCTTCATCGGCGTCGCCGTGCCGCTGGCCTTCCCGGGCACGGAGATCATCGGCGGCACGTACGGCAAGGTCGCCCTCGCCCTCGGCCTGGTCGCGGCGGCGTACATGGCGGAGACGATCCGCGCGGGCATCCAGGCCGTGCCCAAGGGACAGATGGAGGCGGCCCGTTCACTGGGCTTCTCGCCCGCCCGCGCGATGATCTCGATCATCATCCCGCAGGCCTTCCGCATCATCCTCCCGCCGCTCACCAACGAACTGGTGCTCCTCTTCAAGGACTCCTCGCTGGTGCTGTTCCTCGGCGTCACCCTGGAGGAACGCGAACTGTCCAAGTACGGCCGCGACCTGGCCAGTACGACCGCCAACTCCACCCCCATCCTCGTCGCCGGCCTGTGCTACCTGCTGGTGACCATCCCGCTCGGCTTCGTCGTGCGCCGCATGGAGGCGAAGGCCCAGGAGGCCGTGAAATGAGCCGACCGGAGATCGAAGTCCGAGGACTGCACAAGTCGTTCGGGGACAACGAGGTGCTGCGCGGCATCGACCTGGAGATCGGCCAGGGCGAGGTCGTCTGCGTCATCGGCCCGTCCGGCTCCGGCAAGTCCACCCTGCTGCGCTGCGTGAACCTCCTGGAGGAGCCCACGCAGGGCCAGGTGATCGTCGGCGGCGTCGAACTGACCGACCCGGACGTCGACATCGACGCCGCCCGGCGCCGTATCGGCATGGTGTTCCAGCAGTTCAACCTCTTCCCGCACCTGACCGTGACCGAGAACCTGGCGCTGCCGCAGCGCCGTGTCCTCCGGCGCGGCAAGGCGGAGGCGGCCCGCGTCGCCGCCGAGAACCTGGAGCGGGTCGGCCTCTCCGAGAAGGCGACCGCCTACCCCTCCTCCCTCTCCGGCGGCCAGCAGCAGCGCGTAGCCATCGCCCGCGCGCTGGCGATGGGCCCCCGGGCGATGCTCTTCGACGAGCCGACGTCGGCCCTCGACCCCGAACTGGTCGGCGACGTCCTCGCGGTCATGCGCATGCTCGCGAACGAGGGCATGACCATGATGGTCGTCACCCACGAGATGACCTTCGCCCGCGAGGTCGCCGACCGTGTCGTCTTCATGGACGGCGGACTGATCGTCGAGGACGGCACCCCCGCGCAGGTCATCGGCGCCCCCCGGCACGAACGCACCCGACACTTCCTCTCCCGCCTCCTCGACCCGGCGATGGCCGAGGTGGAGGAGGAGACCTCCGACCAGGTCGGCGGCGGTACCTGAGCCTCGGTCTAAGGTGCCGTGCATGAGCGACGACACGGTGCTGCACGTGAAGGGCAGGGTCCTCGCCGGACCGGACGAGGACCAGGTCCGCGACGAGCTGTGGGTGATCGACGGGCGAGTCTCCTACGACCGTCCCGCCGGCGCCCGTGACATCAGCACGGTGACCGGCTGGGCCCTGCCCGGCCTGGTCGACGCCCACTGTCACGTGGGCCTCGGCGCCCACGGGCCGGTCGACGCCGACATCGCCGAGAAGCAGGCACTCACCGACCGCGACGCCGGGACCCTGCTGATCCGTGACGCCGGTTCGCCCTCCGACACCCGCTGGGTCGACGACCGCGAGGACCTCCCGAAGATCATCCGGGCGGGCCGGCACATCGCCCGCACCCGCCGCTACATCCGCGGCTACGCCCACGAGATCGAGCCGGACGACCTCGTCGCGTACGTCGCCCGGGAGGCCCGGCGCGGCGACGGCTGGGTCAAACTGGTCGGTGACTGGATCGACCGCGACGCCGGCGACCTGACCGCATGCTGGCCACGGGACGCCGTGGAGGCGGCGATCACCGAGGCCCACCGCCTGGGCGCCCGGGTGACCGCCCACTGCTTCGCCGAGGCCTCCCTGCGCGACCTGGTCGAGTCGGGCATCGACTGCGTCGAACACGCCACCGGCCTCACCGACGACCTGATCCCCCTGTTCGCCTCCCGCGGCGTCGCCATCGTCCCGACCCTGGTGAACATCGCGACCTTCCCGCAGCTCGCGGCCGGCGGCGAGACCAAGTACCCGGCCTGGTCGGCCCACATGCGCCGGCTCCACGCCCGCCGCTACGACACCGTCCGCAACGCCTACGACGCCGGCATCCCCGTCTACGCCGGCACCGACGCGGGTGGCGCCCTCCCCCACGGCCTCATCGCCGCGGAGATCGCGGAACTCGTGAAGGCCGGCATCCCCCCGGTGCGGGCCCTCGCCGCCACCACCTGGTCAGCCCGCACCTGGCTCGGCCGCCCCGCCCTCGACGAGGGCGCCCCGGCCGACCTGGTGGTCTATGACCAGGACCCGCGCGCCGACGTACGGGTACTGGCGGCGCCGTCACGACTGGTACTGAACGGGCGGATCGTGGGCTGAAATCGTCGAAGACGTGTGCGGGTGCGCCACGTTGGGGTGAAGTCGGGTAGGGGCGCTGTCGAACGGGCGGTGGTGCGACATCCTTTCGACGTCCCAAGCATTCTCTCTGGGGGTCCCACACCGTGAACCGCTACAACTTCCGCATGCCCGCACGCCGTTGCGCCACCGTGCTGGCCGCCACCGCCCTCGCCGCAGGTCCCGCCGCGCTGGCCGGCGCGCCCGCGGCGCAGGCGGCCGACGAGGGGAGCGCGAGCGCCGTCGTGCTGCGCACCGGCCTCGACGTGGCCCTGCTCGACAAGACCGTCGACGTACCCCTCGCCGTCTCCCTCAACGAGGTGCGGGCGCCGCGGAGCGCCGAGAAGACCGCGCTGACCGTCGAACTCGACGGCGTCGACGGCGGCCGACCCTTCAGCGTGCTGCGCGCGGACGTGGCCGAGTCGAAGGCCACGGTCGAGGCGGGCAGGGCCGAGGCGTCGACCCGGCTGGCCCACGCCAGGCTGCACGTACCCGGTCTGCCCCTCCTCTCCCTCATCGAGATCGAGGCCGTCTCGTCCAAGGCCGTCTGCGAGGCCGGGAAGGCGCCGGTCGCCACCTCCAGCCCGGTCGGCGCCGTCACCGTCCTCGGCAAGCGGGTGTCCGTGTCGGCCGGCGGCCCCACCGAGGTGAAGGTGCCGGGGGTCGGCGAGGTCCGGCTGGATCTCGGGCAACGGGGGACGACGTCCCGTACTGCCGCCGCGACCGCCCTCGAACTCACCGTGGCCATCAATCCGTTGAACCTCAACGTTGCCGAGGTCACGGGCACGGTGACCCTCGCCGAGGCGACGTGTGAGACGCCGGTGACCGCGGAACCCGTGAAGGACGTCAAGGCACAGGGTGCTCCCGCGGAGGCCGGTCTCGCGGAGACGGGGGGCGGCTCGATGACGCCGTACGTCGCGGGCGGCGCCGTTGCCCTGCTGGCGGCGGGTGGGGCGGCGGTGGCCGTCACGCGGCGCCGCGGGTGAGCCCTGGGGACCCCGCCCCCGGATTACACATCT
>NZ_JARGEF010000116.1:0-24499 GCF_033794725.1 Streptomyces sp. ID05-39B
CGGCGCGGGCGGCGGCCGTCGCGGCGGCCGGCCAGACACGGTCGATGGCGGCGTTCATGGCAGCGCCGACGAGGACGGCGAAGGCGGACACGCCGATCCACAGCAGGACGGCGACGGCGGCGGCGAGGGAGCCGTAGATGGTGGCGCCCTCGACGGTGTTCTCCAGGTAGATGCGCAGCAGGAAGCTGCCGAGCACCCACATGGCGAGGGCGACCAGCGCGCCGGGGACGTCCTCGATCCAGGGGGAGCGCACGGGCACCGACACGTGGTAGAGCGTCGTCAGGAAGGCGATCGACAGGATGATCACGACGGGCCAGTACAGGACCTGCACGACGGTCGCCGACCACGGCACGATCCGTACGACGGCGTCGGGCCCGGCGACCATCAGTGGCAGCGCGACCGCGCCGAGCAACAGCGCGGCGACGAACAGCATGAAGGCGACCAGCCGGGTCTTGACGATTCCGCGCACGCCGTCGAGGCCGTACATGACGGTGATCGTGTCGATGAAGACGTTTACCGCGCGTGAACCTGACCAGAGGGCGAACAGGAAGCCTATGGAGATGACATCCGGGCGGCCGCCCTTCATCACGTCGTCGAGGATCGGCTGGGCGATCTGTGCGACACCCTTTTCCGACAGAACCGTGCGGGAGGCGTCGAGGAGGTTGGACTCCAGGCTGCTGATCGTGTCGGTGCCGGTCCAGTCGTCGACGTAACCGAGCAGACCGATGAGGCTGAGCAGCAGCGGCGGCACGGACAGCAGCGTGAAGAAGGCGGCCTCGGCGGCGAGGCCGAGGATGCGGTACTCGATGCAGGAGTTGACGGTGTCCTTGACCAGCAGCCAGGCGGTCCTGCGCTTGGAGACGTTCCGGTAGAGGGCACGCGCCCGATGAAGACGCCCGGTGGGTGCCTCGGGTTGCTCGGGTGACTGACTTGCTGGCTGCACGCCCTAAAGGTATCCGCCGTACGGGGCTGCACTCACCTCCGGTGCTGGGCCGTCACCGCGTGCCCGCCACCTGCGGGTGCGCACCGGGCGCAGACCGTGCAACCGGTGCCACGGAGCCGGTGCCACAGAGCCGGTACCACGCCGTGCGTCCCGCACCACGGACCACACACCACGTCACGCACCACACACGCCACGCACCTCGGCCATCGCCGCGCGCGCGTGCGGCGCCGTACGGCGCGTTCCCGGGCTTCGCCGGCCATGAGCGGCGTACCCGGGGGTACGTTCGCGGTATGGCAGGCAGTACGCACACCGTGACCAATCAGCCCCCGCCTCTCCTCGGCTACGACGTCTATGGCACCGACCAGGCCCTGGTGGCCGCGGTGGAGCGCCACCTCGATCCGGAACTGCTCGAGGAGGCCCGCGGCGAGCTGTCGGCGCTGGGCCGGGCCGCCGGGTCGGCTCAGCTCCAGGAGTGGGCGGTGCAGGCGAACGAGAATCCGCCGAGACTGCACACGCACGACCGTTACGGGCACCGGATCGACGAGGTCGACTTCCATCCGGCGTGGCACCGGTTGCTGGGCAAGGGGGTCGGCGCGGGACTGACCGCGGCCTGGACCCGGCCGGGCGGACAGGTGCGGCGGGCGGCGGGGTTCCTGGTGTGGACGCAGGTGGAGGCGGGAAACGGTTGTCCGCTGTCGATGACGCACGCGGCCGTGCCGGCGCTGCGTACGGACCCGGAGTTGGCCGCCGAATGGGTGCCGAGGCTGACGTCCACGATCTACGAACGGGAGTTGCGGCCCGCCGGGCAGAAGGCGGGGGCCCTGTTCGGGACGGGGATGACGGAGAAACAGGGCGGAAGCGATGTCCGGGCGAACACGACGTCCGCGCGGCCGTTGGCGGAGGCCGGGACGTATGTGCTGACGGGACACAAGTGGTTCTGTTCGGCGCCGATGTCGGACGGTTTCCTGGTACTGGCGCAGGCCGCGGAGGGGCTGACCTGTTTCCTGGTGCCGCGGGTGCTGGAGGACGGTACGCGTAACCGGTTTCTCCTCCAGCGGCTCAAGGAAAAGCTGGGCAACCGGTCGAACGCCTCCGCCGAGGTGGAGTTCGACGGGACGTGGGCGCGCCGGGTCGGTGAGGAGGGGCGCGGGGTGCGCACCATCATCGACATGGTGGCGGCCACCCGGCTCGACTGTGTGCTGGGGTCGGCAGGGCTGATGCGGGCGGCCGTCGCGCAGGCGGTGCACCATTGCGCGTACCGGGAGGCGTTCGGCGGGAAGCTTCTCGACAAGCCGTTGATGCGCAATGTGCTGGCCGATCTCGCGCTGGAGTCGGAGGCGGCGACGGTTCTCGGCCTGCGGCTCGCTGCCGCCTGCGACGACGGCGGCGAGCAGGAGCGGGCGCTGCTGCGGATCGCGGTGCCGGCCGCCAAGTACTGGGTGACCAAGCGCTGTACGCCGGTGGTGGTGGAGGCGGCGGAGTGTCTGGGCGGCAACGGCTACGTGGAGGAGTCGGGGATGCCCCGGCTGGTGCGCGAGTCGCCGTTGAACTCGGTCTGGGAGGGCGCGGGAAACGTCCAGGCGCTGGACGTGCTGCGGGCGTTGCGGAGGGAGCCGCAGGCGTTGAACGCGTTTCTCCAGGAGGTGGGACGGGCGCGCGGCGCGGATCACCGGCTGGACGCGGCGATCAAGGACCTGCTGACGGAACTGGCCGATCTGGACGGTGCGGAGGCGCGGGCCCGGCGGATCGCGGAGCGGTTCGCACTGGTGTTGCAGGGCTCGCTGCTCGTACGGTTCGCGCCGCCGGAGGTGGCCGACGCGTTCTGTGCCTCGCGGCTGGGCGGCGACGGCGGCGGCGCCTTCGGCACACTCCCCCACACCCTAAATCTGCGGGCGCTCGTGGAGCGGGCCCGGCCCCTGGTCTGACCTGGGGGGCAGGAGCGGGGGTGGTGCCGCGCCGACACGGCACCACCCCCGCGGCAATGGCCCTGCGAGGCCAGAAACGCCGCTCGGGACGGCGTACTACGAGTTTCGGACAGCTCGTGGATGTTGGCCAGGGTTGCAGGGGGTTGCAACCTGAGGGACCGGGTGGGCGGAGTGTGCCCCTCCGTCACCGGCGGACGGCAGTATGGGACCCCTGGCAAGACCGGAAACAGCCGGCGTAGCCGCTTGACATCCGGTCCTGGCGTCCGTCCGCTCATCTCGGGAGGTCCCGTGGCGAAGTCGCCGTTGAACGTGCCGCAACTCGCCGCCGTCGACGCCGCGCGGGCTGCCCGGATGCTCAGCGAGGTGCGTGAGGCCAAGCTCGCCGGCCGACGGGCGGGGCACACGCACCGGCCGGTCATCGAGCAGTCCTGGGAGCGGACGCTGCGCAGCGGTGTCGATCCGGAAAACGGTTACCGAGCCAGGTTGCTCAGCCCCGACGAGGTCCGGCGGCGCCGGGAGGAGTCGCCGCTGCGGGACGTGCTGCCGGTACTGCGCGAGGGCCTGCTCTCGGTCGCGGACGTCGCCCGGCACATCATGGTCGTCGCAGACGAGGACGGCCGGGTGCTGTGGCGGGAGGGCTGCTCCACGGTGCTGCGCAAAGCCGACGGAATCGGTTTTGAACTGGGCGCGGACTGGCGGGAGGACGTGGTCGGTACCAACGGGGTGGGCACCCCGGCGGTGGTACGGCGGCCGGTGCAGGTGTTCGCGGCCGAGCACTTCGTGCGCGCGCAGACCGCTTGGACCTGCGCCGGGGCCCCGATCACGGACCCTCGGAGCGGACGTCTGCTCGGGGTGGTCGATGTCAGCGGCCCGCTGGACACGTTGCATCCGGCGACCCTCGCCTGGGTCGGCTCGGTGGCGAAACTGGCCGAGGCGACCCTGCGCGAGCGGCATCTGGGCGCGCTGGAGCGGCTGCGGGCGGTGGCGGCTCCGGTACTGGCCAGGATCGGCGGCCGGGCGGTGGTGGTGGACGGGGACGGGTGGACGGCGGCGGTGACCGGGATGCCGTACACGAGCCGGATCGCGCTGCCCAGGCCGCCCTCGGCGGGGCGTCACCGGCTGCCGGGGCTGGGGCTGTGCGCGCTGGAGCCGATGGCGGACGGCTGGCTGGTGCGCTCGTGCGACGGGACGGTGGAGCCGGAGGCGCCGGGCGCGACCCGGGTGGTGCTGGATCTGACGCGGCCGCGCCGGTGGTCGGTGACGGTGACCGGGGGCACGGGCATGTGGTCGCACGAACTGAGTCCGCGGCATGCGGAGTTGCTGTACCTGCTGGCGGTGCACCGGGCGGGGCGCAGTGCCTCGGGGCTGGCCGAGGACGTGTTCGGGGACCCTGCGCGCAGGGTGACGGTACGGGCCGAGATGTCGCGGGTCCGGCGGTATCTCGGGGGCCTTCTGGAGCACCGTCCGTATCGTTTCTGCGAGCAGGCGGAGGTGGATGTGCTCCTCCCGGAGGACCCGAGGGACCTCCTCCCCCACTCGACGGCGCCCGCGGTGACGGGCGCCCGGGTACCGGGTTCCCTGCGCCGGTGACCGGGAGCGGGGGCGCGGCCGCGCGCGGCCGAAACCGGAACCGGCAACGTTTCCGCGCCCGCGATCAGGACTTTCGTGCCGTAAGTCGACTTACGTCACAGCATCTTCCGTACATATGCGAGGTCTTCGCCCCCTGCGGCGGCCGACTGCCGTAGCATCCCTCTACGGGTCACCCCACCTGCTCCTCGGTCAACGCAAGGATCAACAGGCGCAGTTGGCCCGCCTCGGGAGGACGAATGAAGCAGCGTGGCCGACATCGCCGACGCAGGCGGGGCAGGGCGGTACGCGGTTTCCTGGCGGGAACCGCCCTCGCGCTCACCGCGGCCGCCACCATGATCAGCGCTTCCCAGGCCACCGTCTCCGATGGTCCAGGCGCCCTGAAACCGCTGACCTCGTCCGCTTCCACGGCCGCGCTGCGGCTGACGGAGGAAGCGGTACCGCCGGCTTCTCTGGACCGGCTCGCCGCGGAGATGGGTCCGTCGGTCGGGGTCGGCGAGGCGCTGAGCGGCGCCGGCCGTTCGCTGCGCGACGCCGCCGGCTGCACCCGGGACGAGCGCGAGGCGCTGCCCGTCTCCCCGATGGCCACCCGCGCCTACTGCTGGAACACCGACGACACCGAGGGCTGGGAGCCGGGCGCGGTCACCACCTCCGGCGACGCGGACGACGACGGCCTGTGGGGCGCCCACCGGGTGATCGTCTCCGGCTGGTCGCGCGGTTCCGGTCCGGTCGCCGACCGGGGTCTGGCCCGGATCGCGCTCGTGGACGCCGACAACCTCGGCCGCCTCCCCTACACCTGGGCCCTGCTCGCGGTCCCCGTCGACGGGGGCCGCGACTACCGGGGCCTGGTCTCCCAGGTGTCCGGCATGGTCTGGTACCAGGACAAGCTGCTGGTCACCGCCGACGACGGGGACCGGGCCGCGCTGTATGTGTACGACGTCAACCGCATCCACCGGGCCACGGTCACCGGTGAGGCGGTCGGCCGGGTGCCCGGCGGATGGTCGGCGCACGGCGCGCCGTACGTCCTGCCGGCCGTGGCCTCCTACCGGCTGAGCGGCGGCTCCGGAGCCCCGCACCCCGCCACCGTGTCCCTGGACCGCAGCACCGCCCCGGACTCCCTCGTCGCCGGGGAGTGGACCCTCGACGACGGCGACCGGGGCGCCCGCCTGTGGCGGTACGCCTTCGACACCACCCCCGGCCGGGCCGGGTTCCTCTCTGGTGACTCCGCGGGCCGGGTCGGCGCGACGCAGGCGTACCGGACGGAGGCGACCGGGGTGCGCGGGGTGCTGTCGTACGAGGGCGGCTGGTACGTGAGCCGGGGCGGTGGTGTTGAGGACGGGCACGGGACGCTGTGGCGGCAGGATACGGACGGCGCCCGGGGCGTGCGCTGCGGCGCCGACGACAGCCGCGCCTGCTGGAGCCCTCGGACCGAGTCCCTTTCCTACTGGGCGCAGACCGGTGATGTCTGGACGCAGTCGGGCCGCGTGCTGTTCGCTCTGCCGCTGGCCTCGATCGACAGATCGGCGAAGTAGATGATTCCCTGACGGGCATGACCCACATCCCCGTGACCACCTGGTCCCTGGAGCAGACCGCGCCGGGCGATCTCCTGCCGGCCGCCGCGCCCGAGGGCGACGTGCGCGTCGTGCGCTCCGAGGTGCCCTCTCCCGAGTTCAGCCGTTTCCTGTACGCGTCCGTCGGCGGGGACGTCCACTGGGTCGACCGGCTGGGCTGGACGTACGCGCGGTGGCAGGAGCAGCTGGCCCGGCCGGGTGTGGAGACCTGGGTGGCGTACGACCGGGGGACTCCCGCGGGGTACGTGGAGCTGGAGCCGCAGGACGACGGAGTCGTCGAAATCGTTTACTTCGGTCTGCTCCCGGCCTTCCGCGGCCGTCGGATCGGCGGCTATCTCCTGTCGTACGGTGCCGCGCGCGCCTGGGACCTCGCGGACCGCCGGCCGGGGCTGGCGCAGACGAAGCGGGTGTGGCTGCACACCTGCAGCCTGGACGGCGAGCACGCGATGGACAACTACCTGCGCCGTGGCTTCAGGCTGTTCGACACCAAGGTCGAGGAGGAGGCCGAGGTGGCCGCTCCGGGCCCCTGGCCGGGCGCATACCGCGCCTGACCTGCGTCGACAAGAGATCGCGCGGCGCATGTGACCGACACCACCATCGTCTCACGAACCGAGACAAGGGTGTCCACATGACGGACGAAGCTGGACTGTGTCCAGATCGCCATGACACGCTTCCGTCATGTTCGGAACTGGAGTTGCCTTGGTGAGTCGGCGGCACGTCGACCTCGGCCGCATGTCCAGCGCCATCTGTCCGGCGAGCTGACGAGCCGAAGCACCGCCGGCAGCCCCTCCAGCCTCCCCCCGCGCAACGACGCGCACGCATGCCTCCGTGCGCCTTGCCGCGCAGGTCAGAGCCGCACGCCAGTGACCCGACCACCGCCCCTCATGGACGGCGCCACGCGCCGACCCCTTCCGTCGCTGTCCCGAAGGACGTATTCACCATGGCCGCCACCCCCGAGAACCCTGCCGCCTCAGCGCCCCGCCGCAAGGTGAGCCGTCACCGCGGCGAGGGTCAGTGGGCCGCGGGGCACTTCACCCCGCTCAACGGCAACGAGCAGTTCAAGAAGGACGACGACGGTCTCAATGTGCGGACACGCATTGAGACGATCTACTCCAAGCGCGGCTTCGACTCGATCGACCCGAACGATCTGCGTGGCCGGATGCGCTGGTGGGGTCTCTACACCCAGCGCAAGCCCGGGATCGACGGCGGCAAGACCGCGATCCTGGAGCCGGAGGAGCTGGACGACGAGTTCTTCATGCTGCGGGTCCGGATCGACGGCGGCCGGCTCACCACGCAGCAGCTGCGGGTGATCGGTGAGATCTCGCAGGAGTTCGCGCGCGGCACCGCGGACATCACCGACCGGCAGAACGTCCAGTACCACTGGATCCGCATCGAGGACGTCCCGGAGATCTGGAACCGCCTGGAGGCGGTCGGACTGTCCACCACCGAGGCCTGCGGTGACACGCCCCGCGTGGTCCTCGGCTCGCCGGTCGCCGGGATCGCCCAGGACGAGATCATCGACGGCACCCCGGCCATCGAGGAGATCAACCGCCGGATCCTCGGCAACCCGGCCTTCTCGAACCTGCCCCGAAAGTTCAAGACAGCGGTTTCCGGCTCGCCCCTGCTGGACGTGGCGCACGAGATCAACGACGTCGCGTTCGTCGGTGTGCACCATCCCGAGCACGGCCCCGGTTTCGACGTGTGGGTCGGCGGCGGGCTGTCCACCAACCCGAAGATCGGCGTCCGGCTCGGCGCCTGGGTCCCGCTGGACGAGGTGGCGGACGTCCACGAGGGCGTCATCTCGATCTTCCGTGACTACGGTTACCGGCGACTGCGCACCCGCGCCCGGCTGAAGTTCCTGGTCGCCGACTGGGGCCCGGAGAAGTTCCGCCAGGTGCTGGAGGACGAGTACCTCCGGCGCAAGCTCGTCGACGGTCCCGCCCCCGCCCAGCCCGTCGAGCGCTGGCGCGACCACGTCGGCGTGCACCGCCAGAACGACGGCCGTTACTACGTCGGTTTCGCACCGCGCGTCGGCCGCGTGGACGGCACCACCCTGACGAAGATCGCGGAGCTGGCTGAGGCGCACGGCTCGGGCCGGGTCCGGACCACCGTCGAGCAGAAGATGATCGTCCTCGATGTCGAGGAGGCGCAGGTCGAGTCGCTGGTCGAGGCCCTCGGGGCCCTGGACCTGACCGCCAAGCCCTCCCCGTTCCGGCGCGGCACGATGGCCTGCACCGGCATCGAGTACTGCAAGCTCGCCATCGTCGAGACCAAGCAGCGCGGCTCCGCCCTGATCGACGAACTCGAGCGCCGCATCCCGGAGTTCGACGAGCCGATCACCATCAACATCAACGGCTGCCCGAACGCCTGCGCCCGTATCCAGGTGGCGGACATCGGTCTCAAGGGCCAGCTGGTCCTCGACGAGCAGGGCCGGCAGGTCGAGGGCTTCCAGGTGCACCTGGGCGGAGCGCTCGGTCTCCAAGCCGGCTTCGGCCGCAAGGTCCGTGGCCTGAAGGTCACCTCGGACGAACTGCCGGACTACATCGAGCGGGTGCTCAAGCGGTTCGAGGCGGAGCGCGAGGACGGCGAGCGGTTCGCCGCCTGGGCCGCGCGTGCCGACGAGGAGGCCTTGTCGTGAGCGAGCGGGCCGCACCCTTCTACTGCCCCTACTGCGGCGACGAGGATCTTCGTCCGAGTGAAGCCATCGAGGGCGTTCACGGCGCCTGGGAATGCGCGGCGTGCAATCGCGCATTCCAGCTGAAGTTCCTCGGGCTGCTCGCCCGGGGAGTTCAGCGAGCCGACAACGGAGGGGACCCGATATGACGACGGCTCAGGAAACCCGCACCACCGAAGAGTTGAAGGCGCTCGCCGAGCAGGCGGGCCGCGACCTGGAGGACGCCTCCGCGCTGGAGATCCTCCAGTGGGCCGTGGACACCTTCGGCAAGCGGTTCTGCGTGACCTCGTCCATGGAGGACGCGGTGGTGGCGCATCTGGCCTCCCGCGTGCTCAAGGGCGTGGACGTGGTCTTTCTCGACACCGGTTACCACTTCCCCGAGACCATCGGCACCCGGGACGCGGTCGAGGCCGTGATGGACGTCAACGTCATCACCCTCACCCCGCGGCGCACGGTCGCCGAGCAGGACGCCGAGTACGGCCCCGAGCTGCACGACCGCGACCCCGACCTGTGCTGCAAGCTCCGCAAGGTGCAGCCCCTGGAAGAGGGCCTGAAGGCCTACCGCGCCTGGGCGACGGGGCTTCGCCGCGACGAGTCCCCGACCCGGGCGAACACCCCGGTCGTCGGCTGGGACGAGAAGCGGCAGAAGGTCAAGGTCTCCCCGATCGCCCGCTGGACCCAGGACGACGTGGACGCCTACGTCGCCGAGCACGGCGTACTGACCAACCCCCTGCTGACGGACGGCTACGCCTCCGTCGGCTGCGCCCCCTGCACCCGCCGGGTCCTGGAGGGCGAGGACGCGCGCGCCGGCCGCTGGGCGGGCCGCGCGAAGACCGAGTGCGGACTGCACGGCTGACCCCATGACCGCGCTTCCTACCGATTTGGAGAACCACGTGACGACCGGAGCCACCGTCTGGCTCACGGGTCTGCCGAGCGCCGGCAAGACCACCATCGCGTACGAGCTGGCCGCCCGGCTGCGCGAGGAGGGCCACCTCGTCGAGGTTCTCGACGGCGACGAGATCCGCGAGTTCATCTCCGCGGGCCTCGGCTTCAGCCGTGAGGACCGGCACACCAACGTGCAGCGCATCGGTTTCCTCGCCGAACTCCTCTCCCGTAACGGCGTGAAAACGCTTGTGCCGGTGATCGCGCCGTATGCCGACAGCCGCGACGGGGTGCGCAAGCGCCACGAGGAAGGGGCGACGGCGTACCTGGAGGTACATGTGGCGACCCCGGTCGACGTGTGCAGCGAGCGGGACGTGAAGGGCCTGTACGCCAAGCAGGCCGCGGGCGAGCTGACCGGGCTCACCGGGGTCGACGACCCCTACGAGATCCCCGAGCGGCCCGATCTGCGGATCGAGTCCCAGAACCAGACCGTCAAGGAGTCCGCGGCGTCGGTGTACGCCCTGCTCAGCGAGAGGGGACTGGTGTGACGACCGTCGCACGGACCGAGGAGGGCACGGACTCCCCGTACGCCCTCAGCCACCTGGACTCCCTGGAGTCGGAGGCGGTGCACATCTTCCGCGAGGTGGCGGGCGAGTTCGAGAACCCGGTGATCCTGTTCTCCGGCGGCAAGGACTCCATCGTCATGCTGCATCTGGCGCTGAAGGCGTTCGCGCCGGCGTCGGTGCCGTTCTCGCTGCTGCACGTGGACACGGGGCACAACTTCCCCGAGGTCCTGGAGTACCGCGACCGTACGGTGGCCAGCCACGGGCTGCGGCTGCACGTCGCCTCCGTGCAGGACTACATCGACCGGGGTCTGCTGAAGGAGCGTCCGGACGGGACCCGCAACCCGCTCCAGACGCTGCCGCTCACGGAGAAGATCCAGTCGGAGCGCTTCGACGCGGTGTTCGGCGGCGGCCGGCGCGACGAGGAGAAGGCCCGCGCCAAGGAGCGCGTGTTCTCCCTGCGCGACGAGTTCTCCCAGTGGGACCCGCGCCGCCAGCGCCCCGAGCTGTGGAACCTGTACAACGGCCGGCACGCCCCCGGTGAGCACGTCCGCGTGTTCCCGCTGTCCAACTGGACCGAGCTGGACGTCTGGCAGTACATCGCCCGTGAGGGCATCGAGCTGCCCGGGATCTACTTCGCGCACGAGCGGGAGGTGTTCCAGCGGGCCGGGATGTGGCTGACGCCCGGTGAGTGGGGCGGCGCCAAGGAGAGCGAGACCGTCCAGAAGCGGCTCGTGCGCTACCGCACCGTCGGGGACATGTCCTGCACCGGTGCCGTCGACTCCGACGCACTGACGCTGGAGCAGGTCATCGCCGAGATCGCCGCCTCCCGGCTCACCGAGCGCGGGGCCACCCGAGCCGACGACAAGATGTCCGAGGCCGCGATGGAAGACCGCAAGCGCGAGGGGTACTTCTAAGCATGAGCACCATCACGACCGAGGAACTCTCGGCCACCACCCTGCTGCGGTTCGCCACCGCCGGCTCCGTCGACGACGGCAAGTCCACGCTCGTCGGACGGCTGCTGCACGACTCCAAGTCGATCCTGACGGACCAGCTGGAGGCCGTGGAGCGTGCCTCGGCCGGCCGCGGCCAGGAGGGCCCCGACCTCGCGCTGCTCACCGACGGCCTGCGCGCCGAACGCGAGCAGGGCATCACGATCGACGTCGCGTACCGCTACTTCGCCACGCCCCGGCGCCGGTTCATCCTCGCCGACACGCCCGGCCATGTGCAGTACACCCGCAACATGGTGACGGGTGCCTCCACGGCCGAGCTGACGGTGATCCTGGTCGACGCCCGTAACGGTGTGGTGGAGCAGACCCGGCGGCACGCGGCGATCGCGGCTCTGCTGCGGGTCCCGCACGTCGTGCTGGCCGTCAACAAGATGGACCTCGTGAAGTACGAGGAAACCGTCTTCGCGGCGATTGCCGAGGAGTTCACGGCCTACGCGAGCGAGCTGGGCGTTCCCGAGGTCACCGCGATCCCGATCTCGGCGCTCGCCGGGGACAACGTGGTGGATCCGTCGGCGAACATGGACTGGTACGGCGGGCCGACCTTCCTGGAACACCTGGAAACGGTTCCCGTCAGTCACGACCTGGCGCACTGCCACGCGCGACTGCCCGTGCAGTACGTGATCCGGCCGCAGACCGCCGAGCACCCCGACTACCGCGGTTACGCCGGTCAGATCGCCGCCGGCACCTTCCGGGTGGGCGAGCAGGTCACGGTGCTGCCGTCCGGCCGCTCCACGAAGATCGCGGGCATCGATCTGCTCGGCACGCCGGTCGACGTGGCCTGGACGACGCAGTCGGTGACCGTCCTGCTGGAGGACGACATCGACGTCTCGCGCGGCGACCTGATCGTGCCCAGCAAGGACGCCCCGCCGACCACGCAGGACGTCGAGGCGACCGTCTGCCATGTCGCCGACGCGCCCCTGACGGTCGGCCACCGGGTGCTGCTGCGGCACGGCACCCGCACCGTCAAGGCGATCGTCAAGGACATCCCGTCCCGGCTCACCCTCAACGACCTGTCCCTGCACCCGCATCCGGGACAGCTCGTCGCCAACGACATCGGCCGGGTCAAGATCCGCGCCGCGGAGCCGCTGCCGGTGGACTCCTACGCCGACTCGCGCCGCACGGGCTCGTTCATCCTGATCGACCCGAGCGACGGCACCACGCTCACCGCGGGCATGGTCGGCGAGTCGTTCGCCTCGCCGGAACCGGTCAAGGACCTGTCCGACGACGACGGGTGGGACTTCTGACATGACCTCCACCGACTACTACTCCATGTTCGCGAAGGAGGGCGGCCGCGTCGGCAGCGGCGCCCTCGGCAGCGGACAGGGCGGGGTGGCGCGATGTGTGCGCTGACGTACGCGCACTGCCTGCGCGCCCGCACCCCCCACCGCTGTAGACGAAAACCTGCCGATCTCCCGGCCACGACCTGAGAGACCGTGACCGCCGGGCCAACGAGAGGAACACCTCCCGTGCCTGCCACTCGCTCAACGCTTCTTCGCCGCGGACTCGCCGCTGTCGCCGCACTTCCCCTTCTCACGCTCGCCGCCTGCGGTTACGGCTCAGAGGCCAAGGACGAACCGGCCGCCCAGAAGGTCGCCGCCGGCGCGGAGAAGATCGACGGTCTCGACTCCGTCAAGATCGGCTACTTCGGCAACCTGACCCACGGGACCGCCCTCGTCGGTGTGAACAAGGGGTACTTCCAGAAGGCTCTGGGCGCCACCAAGGCCTCGTACCAGGTCTTCAACGCCGGCCCGTCCGAGATCGAGGCGCTCAACTCCGGCTCGATCGACATCGGCTGGATCGGCCCCTCGCCGGCCATCAACGGCTACACCAAGTCGGACGGCAAGAACCTGCGCATCGTGGGCGGTTCGGCGTCCGGCGGCGTGAAGCTGGTGGTGAACCCGGCCAAGATCAAGTCGCTGAAGGACGTCAAGGGCAAGCGGATCGCCACGCCCCAGCTCGGCAACACGCAGGACGTGGCGCTGCTGAACTGGATCTCCGAGCAGGGCTGGAAGGTCGACGCGGAGAGCGGCAAGGGCGACGTGTCGGTCATCCGCACCGACAACAAGGTCACCCCGGACGCCTACAAGTCCGGTTCCATCGACGGCGCCTGGGTGCCGGAGCCGACCGCGTCGAAGCTGGTGGCCGAGGGCGCCGAGGTGCTGCTCGACGAGTCCGACCTGTGGCCCGGCAAGAAGTTCGTGATCACGAACATCATCGTGTCGCAGAAGTTCCTCACGGAGCACCCGAAGGCCGTCGAGGCGGTACTGAAGGCGTCGGTCGACATCAACAAGTACATCAACGCCAACCCGGACGAGGCCAAGGCGGCGGCGAACGCGCAGCTGAAGGCGGACTCCGGCAAGGACCTGCCGGCGGAGATCCTGGACCCGGCGTGGAAGTCCATCCAGTTCACCGACGACCCGCTCGCGGCCACGCTCAACAGCGAGGCCGAGCACGCGGTCAAGGCCGGTCTGCTGGAGGACCCGTTGCTGGACGGCATCTACGACCTCGCGCCCCTGAACAAGGTTCTTCGGGCCGCGGGTGAGCCGACCTTCGACGACGCCGGTCTCGGCGTCAAGTAACCCCGCGACCACGAGAGTTCCCAGGAGGTGACGACCATGGCAACCACCCTCGCCAAGGCCGCCGACGGCACCGAGTCGGTGGAGTACGCCGCGCGTATCGACCACGTCTCGAAGTCGTTCGCCGGGCCCGCCGGGCAGCAGCTCGTCCTCGACGACATCACCCTCGATGTCGCGCCGGGCGAGTTCGTCACCCTCCTGGGGGCCTCGGGCTGCGGCAAGTCGACGCTGCTGAACCTGGTGGCGGGGCTCGACGCCCCGACCGCCGGTCACATCGGCACCGACGGGCGGCCGGCTCTGATGTTCCAGGAGCACGCTCTGTTCCCGTGGCTGACCGCGGGCAAGAACATCGAACTCGCCCTGAAACTCGGGGGAGTTCCCAAGAACGACCGGCGCGGCCGGGCCGAGGAACTGCTCGAGCTCGTCCGGCTGAAGGGATCGTACGGAAAGCGTGTGCACGAGCTTTCCGGCGGTATGCGCCAGCGGGTGGCGCTGGCCCGCGCGCTGGCGCAGGACGCCCGGCTGCTGCTGATGGACGAGCCGTTCGCGGCGCTCGACGCGATCACCCGGGACGTGCTGCACGACGAACTCACCCGGATCTGGGCGGAGACGGGCCTGTCGGTGCTGTTCGTCACGCACAACGTGCGCGAGGCGGTGCGGCTCGCGCAGCGCGTCGTCCTGCTGTCCTCCCGGCCGGGCCGGATCGCCCGCGAGTGGACGGTCGGCATTCCGCAGCCGCGCCGCATCGAGGACGCTCCCGTCGCGGAACTGTCCCTGGAGATCACCGAAGTCCTGCGTGGGGAGATCCGCCGTCATGGCCAGCACTGAGACCACCGACCCGACGGCGAAGCCCCCGGTCCGCGACAGCGGCATCGCGGGGGTGGAGGCGGGCCTCGACGCCCTGGAGACCACGACGGCGGCCGGTACGTCCTTCCGCCAGACCTTCGTCAACAAGATCCTGCCGCCGATCGTCGCGATAGCGGTGGTCCTGGTGATCTGGCAGGCGCTGATCACCTTCAAGATCGTCGACGATCCGGCGAAGCTGCCGTCGCCCTCCGACGTGGGCAACGAGTTCAAGGACGCGTGGCTGGAGGGCAGGCTCCTCGAGTACATCTGGACCAGCGTCTCGCGCGGTCTGCTGGGATTCCTCCTGGCGCTCGCCATCGGCACCCCGCTGGGCCTGCTGGTGGCCCGGGTGAAGTTCGTGCGCGCGGCGATCGGCCCGATCCTGTCCGGTCTGCAGTCACTGCCCTCGGTGGCGTGGGTGCCGCCGGCGGTGATCTGGCTTGGCCTGAACAACTCGATGATGTACGCGGTGATCCTCCTCGGCGCGGTCCCCTCCATCGCCAACGGCCTGGTGTCAGGCATCGACCAGGTGCCGCCGCTGTTCCTGCGGGCGGGCCGCACGATGGGCGCGACGGGTCTGAAGGGCGCCTGGCACATCGTGCTCCCGGCCTCGCTGCCCGGATACCTGGGCGGTCTGAAGCAGGGCTGGGCCTTCTCCTGGCGGTCGCTGATGGCGGCGGAGATCATCGCCTCCTCCCCCGACCTCGGCGTCGGGCTGGGCGCGCTGCTGGAGAACGGCCGCAACGCCAGCTCCATGGCGATGGTGTTCGAGGCGATCGTCCTGATCCTGTTCGTCGGCATCGCCATCGACCTGCTGATCTTCAGCCCGCTGGAGCGGCGGGTGCTGCGCGGGCGCGGACTGCTGGTGAAGGGCTGACCCTCGTGCGCCATCAGCCGGTTCTCCTCGTCATCGCCCACGGCAGCCGCGATCCGCGGCACGCCGGGGCCGTCCACGCCCTCGTGCGGCGGGTGCGGTCGATGCGGCCCGGACTGCGTGTAGAGACCGGTTTCCTCGATTTCAACATCCCCTCCGTCCAGGGGGTGCTGGAGTCGCTGGCGGCGGAGGGCGTACGCGAGGTGGTGGCCCTCCCGCTGCTGCTGACACGCGCGTTCCACGCCAAGGCGGACATCCCGGCGGTCCTGCGGGATGCGCCGCGCCGGCTGCGGATCCGCCAGGCGGAGGTGCTCGGTCCGTCCCCCCTGCTGCTTTCCGCCCTCGAACGGCGGCTGTACGAGGCGGGGTTGACGCCCGCCGACAAGTCCTCGACCGGGGTCGTGCTGGCCTCGGCGGGGTCCACGGACCCGGAGGCGATCGCGGTGATCGCAGACATCGCGCGGGAGTGGTGGCACACCGGTTGGTGCGCCGTGCGACCCGCGTTCGCCTCCGCCTCCCTTCCGCGTACCGAGGACGCGGTGCGCGAACTGCGCGAGCTGGGCTGCTCGACGGTGGCGGTGGCCCCGTACGTCCTGGCGCCCGGCTTCCTCCCCGACCGCATCGCCCGGGGCGCGGCGGGGGCGGACGTCCTGGCGGAGGTGCTGGGCCCGTCCCCCGAGGTGGCCCGAGTACTGCTGGAACGGTACGACGCGGCGCGCACGCCGATGCTGGCGGCGGTCGGGGCCTGAGGGGACTGCCCCGACGGTACCCGCGGTCGACCCCGCCCCCGGGTGAGACGACCGGCCCCCGCACCGCCGCCCGCGGCTCATACGACGGACAGTGCGCCCACCCGTGTCCGCTTCAGTTCGAAGAAGTCGGGGTCGGTCGCCAGCACGCGGAAGGCGTCGAAGAGTTCGCCCGCTCGCTCCCCGCGCGGGACGGCGCGCAGCACGGGGCCGAACCACACCGTCCCTTCCACGTGGATCGTCGGGGTGCCGACGTACCCGCCGGAGTCCGGCTCGGCCCCCGCCGCGTGACTGCGGCGGACGCCGTCGTCGTACGACGGGTCGTGCGCGGCGCCGGAGAGGTCCGCGGGAAGGCCGAGTTCGGCGAGGGCGTCGGCGATCACGACGTCGAAGTCCTCGGCCTTGTGCACGTGGATACGGGTGCCGCAGGCCGTGTAGAAGTCCCGCAGGACGGTGTCGCCGTGCTGCCGGGCCGCCGCTACGGCGACCCGGACCGGGCCGATCGACCTGTCGACCAACGCGCGGTACCAGTCGGGCAGTTCGTTGCCCTCGTTGTGCAGGTACAGGCTCATGACCCGGAACCGGAGGTCGACCGGACGGTGCCGTTCGACCTCCAGCAGCCAGCGGGAGGTGATCCAGGCGAACGGGCAGGCGGGGTCGAACCAGAAGTCGACGGGAAGTCGGCCGGGGGCGGAGGTGCGGGCGGGAGTCCGGCCGGAGGTACGGGCGCAGGTCTGGCCGGAAGTGCGGGCGCAGGTGTGGGTCATACCGGCGACGGTAGTCCGGGATTGGATCTCAGGTACGGCCCAATAGGGAGTTCCTCCAGTGGTCCACCTGGGCGTCCGCGTCCTGCCGCGGGTCCGATCCGATCGCCGCCGGGGCCCGTCCCGAGGTGGGTGCGTCGCCCGGGACCGGCGCCGGGTCGGCGAAGCTGTCGTACTGGGCGAAGCCGTCGTACTGACGGTGGAGGCCGCCGTGGCGGCCACCGCGTACGGGGATCGGTCCGGCGGACCGGACTGCGGGCCGCGACCCTGATCATCATCCCCGAGGCCCGCCGATAGGTGTAGGGGACCACTGTCCTCCCCAGTGCGGAGACGGCGGGGTCCGAGGGGAGGACTCCGCCGTCCCGGACCTCGTCGAACAGCACGACGAGATGGCTTTATGCGGCCCATACCTTCGAAGGGAGAGGTGGCGGCAGGGGGCCGCCACCGCATCTCGAGGGGAATGCCCGTCATGGGGAACGGAGATTCACGGGTGCGGGGCATCGCCGCGCGGGCCGGCGGCTGGAGTGCCCGGCATCGCTGGACGGCCGTAGGTATCTGGGTGCTGTTCGTCGTCCTGGCCGTGGGGCTGGGGTCGGCGGCCGGCCAGGTCGAGGTCAAGGACAGCGACCAGCTCAAGGGCGAGACGCACACCGCAGCCAAGATCATTGAGGATGCCGGGATCGAGGAGCCCGCCAGTGAGACGGTCCTCGTCCAGGCCAGGGACGGGAAGCTGAAGGCCACGGACGCCGAGTTCCGCAAGGCCGTCGAGGCGGTCGTCGCGGCCGTCGAGGGCACCGGCAAGGTCACCGAGGTCACCTCGCCCTACGACACGCAGACGATCTCCAAGGACGGTCACAGCGCGCTGGTGCAGTTCGACGTCCGCGGCGAGTCCGACACCGCGGGCGAGCGGATCGAGCCGGTCCTGAAGGCCGTCGAGGGGGTGCAGAAGGAGCACCAGGCGCTGCGGATCGAGGAGATCGGCGGCGCCAGCATGATGAAGACGTTCGACGACGCGTTCGGCGACGACTTCAAGAAGGCCGAGTACTCCGCGGTGCCGGTGGCCCTCGGCATTCTGCTCATCGCGTTCGGCGCCCTGGTCGCCGCCCTGCTTCCGGTGCTGCTCGCGGTCACCGCGATCATGGCGACGACGGGCCTGATGGGCATCGTCAGCCATGTCATGCCGATGAGTGACACCGCCAGCTCCGTGATGCTGCTGGTCGGTCTGGCCGTCGGTGTCGACTACTGCCTGTTCTACCTGCGCCGTGAGCGCGAGGAGCGCGAGGCCGGCCGGGACGGGCAGACCGCGCTGCGGATCGCCGCCGCGACGAGCGGCCGCGCGATCATCGTCTCCGGTGTCACCGTGTGCGTGGCGATGGCGGGCATGCTGTTCACCGGGCTCGCCGAGTTCGAGGCGATGGGCCTGGCTTCCCTGATGGTGGTGGCCGTGGCGATGGTCGGCTCCGTGACGGTGCTGCCCGCGCTCCTGTCGCTGCTGGGCGAGCGGGTCGAGAAGGGCCGTATTCCCTTCCTGCGCCGGCGTGCCCGCAAGAGCGGCAGCGGCGGTGGCGAGAGCCGGTTCTGGTCGGCCGTCCTGAAGGGCGTCCTCGCCAGGCCCCTGGTCTCCGTGCTCGTCGCGGCCGGCGCGCTGCTGGCCATCGCGGCGCCCGCGCTCGGCATGAAGACCCAGAACCTCACCCTGGACCAGGAGTTCGGCGACTCGCTGCCGATCGTGCAGACCTACAACCGCGTCAACGAGGCCTTCCCCGGCGGCTCCGACCCGGCCGAGGTGGTCGTCCACGCCAAGGACATCAACGCACCCGAGGTGAAGTCCGCGCTCGCCGACTTCCGTGAGCGGGCGATCAGTTCGGGTGCCTCTCGCGGACCCGTCGAGATCAAGCTGCACGACGCGCAGAACATCGCCTTCGTGTACGTACCGCTGGTCGGCGGTTCCGATCTGGACAAGGCGGGCGCGAGCCTGGACAAGCTGCGCGACGACGTACGGCCCGCGACGCTCGGCCGGGTGGACGGCGTTCAGGCGCCGATCACCGGGCAGGTCGCCGGTTCGAAGGACTTCAACGACCAGTTGGCCGGAGCCGTCGTCCCGGTCTTCGCCTTCGTGGTGGTGTTCGCCTTCGCGCTGATGCTGCTGTCGTTCCGCTCGCTGACGATCGCGATCACCTCGATCGTGCTCAACCTGCTGTCCGTGGGCGCCGCCTACGGCATCCTCGTGGCGGTCTTCCAGCACGGCTGGGGCGCGTCCCTGGTGGGCGCGGAGGGTGTCGGCGCCATCGTCACCTGGCTGCCGCTGTTCCTCTTCGTGATCCTGTTCGGCCTGTCGATGGACTACCACGTGTTCGTGGTCTCCCGGATCCGCGAGGCGCGGCTGCGCGGCCTGACCACGAGGGATGCCATCACGCACGGTGTCGTCACCACGGCCGGGGTCGTGACCAGCGCCGCCGTCATCATGGTCGCCGTGTTCGCGATCTTCGGCACGCTGTCCATGCAGTCCATGAAGCAGATGGGCGTCGGCCTGGCCGCCGCGGTCCTGATCGACGCGACGGTCATCCGGGGCGTGCTGCTCCCGGCGGTGATGGCGCTGCTCGGCGAGCGCAACTGGTACCTGCCGAAGTGGCTGCACCGGCTGCCCGACCTGACGCACGACGAGTCGTCCGAGGCGTTCGAGCCGACGGCGCGCGACGACGAGGGCGAGCCGGTACGGGTCTGACCCGCCGAGGGCGGGCGGCCCCGGACCGCACAGCTCCGCAGCCCTGAGTCCCTGCATCGCTGACTCGTCCCATCCCCGCATTTCCCCAGGCCGAGGGCCCGTTGACCACCGGGGAGTCAACGGGCCCTCACTCATGTCTGCCGGAAACCGGAAACCGGAAGCCGGGAGCCGGAAGCCGGAGGGAGCCGGAAGCCGGAGGGAGCCGGGACAGGACGGCGCATGCCGCACATGGCTGCCCACCGCAGACGGCTACCGGGACCGCAGTTGGGCCTCGATCAGGTCGGCCGCCCGGCGGGTACCGCCCTCCGCCGACATGTCCGCCTGGATCTCCTTGAGCCGCCGGGCGACCCCGGGGTCGTCGACGAGGGCGAGGGCGGCGGCCCGCAGCGTGTCGGGGGTGGCCTCCTCGGCGGGAACGTGACGGGCGACCCCGAGTGCCTGGAGCACGTCCGCGTTGCCGAACTGGTCCACGGCCTGCGGTACGGCGATCATCGGCGTCGCCGTGGCCATCCCCTCCTGACTGCCGCCGGCGCCGGCGTGGGTGACGAACAGGTCGGCCTGCCGCAGCACCGCCAACTGCGGCACCCAGGAGCGCATTTCGACGTTCGCGGGTACGTCGCCCAGCTCGGCGGGGTCGACGTGCTTGCCGATCTGGAGCACGAGGTGCCAGCCGGGCAGGCCGGCGAAGGCCTGGACGCAGGCACGGTAGAAGTCGGGCTGCTTGGTGAAGGCGGAGCCCAGGGAGACCAGGACGACCTTCTCGGCGCCGGCCGGCCTCTTCCAGTCGCCCTCCGCGGTGCGGTCGCCCTGGCAGGCGCCGACGAACGTGTACACGCTCTCGTCGACCCGGTCGGCGTTCGGCTGGAGCGCCTTCGGGATGAGCACCAGGGAGCGGGCGGGCCGTCCGCCGAAGTCGTCCGGGTGCAGGGTGATGCCGTTCTCCTCCAGCCAGGCCTGGAAGCGGGCGTAGTAGGCCTGGCCGCGGGCGGTCTTCTTCGGCTCGGCCCACATCGGTTCGGCCACCTCCTGCTCGTACCCCTCCCAGGCGACGAGGGCGGGTGAGAGGGAGATCGCGGGCACGCCCCAGCGGTGGGCGAGGACGCGGGCCGGGTAGGAGGCGATGTCGTGCAGGACGAGGTCGGGCTCGTCGCCGGCGTAGGCCTCGATGAGCTGGGGCAGCGCCTGCACGGCGTCGTCGAGGAAGGGCTCGACGTTGTCGAGGAGGGTGGCGCCCCAGGCCGACGGGTCGGCGTCGGGCGGGGGCAGGGTGGAGTTCCAGGGCTTCACCTCGGCGCCGGTGGCGGCGGCCTTGTCGGCGAGGGCGGGCGGGATGGCGTAGGTGATCCGGTGCCCGCGGGCGACGAGTTCGCGGATCACCTCGAGGCTGGGGTTCACATGGCCGTGAGCGGCGATGGAGAACATGGCGATGTGCGCGGGTGAGGTCATGTGATCGACCATAGGCGAGACGATACGTCTCGTGCAATGCGAATATCGGTTTCCTTCCCACCGACGGGCGTCCGAGCACGGACCGCGCGGGGGTCCGGGCGCCGGGCGCAGGGGGCGGCGAGTTCGGTGCCGAACGGGCGGCGATGGCGTGCCGGTGACCGGTCGTGCGGCCGCGGTACGCCGTCAGGGACCCCCGTCAGGGGCCGCGCACCTCGTGCGACCTGTGCGAATGCGAGACTGGGCGACGGACGGCCGGATCCCGAGGCCGTCCCGGCGGGAGCAGACCGTCACGGCTGGGAGGCGGACGATGGACGAGGCGCGCGCGAGGGACGTACTGGCCACGGCGGGGCTGCCGGCCGGGGAGGCGCGGCTGCTCGCCCTGGGCGAGAACGCGGTGTTCGCCGCCGGTGACCTGGTGGTGAAGGTGGGCCGGGACGCCGAACTGCTGGAGCGGGCCCGTCGCGAGCTGGATGTCGCGGAGTGGCTGGCCGGTGCGGGGGTTCCCGCAGTGCGGGCGGCCGAGGCGAAACCCCTGCTGGTGGAGGGTCATCCGGTGACGGTGTGGCACCGGCTGCCCGACGCGGTACGGCCCGCCGAGCCACGGGATCTGGCCGGACTCCTGCGCCTCGTGCACGCGCTGCCCGCCCCTTCCTTCCCGCTGCCGCCGCGGGACCTGCTGGCCGGGGTGGAGCGCTGGCTGCGGCTGGCGGGCGACGCGATCGACCCGGCGGACGCGGCCTATCTGCGCGAGCGGCGCGACGGCTTCGCGTCGGCCGCGGCCGCGCTCATCCCACGGTTGCGGCCCGGCCCGATCCACGGCGACGCGCTCCCCCGCAATGTGCACATCGGCCCGGACGGGCCGGTCCTGGTCGACCTGGAGACCTTCTCCGCCGACCTGCGCGAGCACGACCTGGTCGTGCTCGCGCTGTCCCGCGACCGCTACGGCCTGCCCGCCGAGGCCTACGACTCCTTCACCGACGCCTACGGCTGGGACGTGCGGGAGTGGGAGGGCTGCGCGGTGCTGCGGGGCGCGCGGGAGACGGCGAGCTGCGCCTGGGTGGCCCAGCACGCGCCGGCCGATCCCAAGGCGCTGGCGGAGTTCGGCCGTCGGGTGGCGTCGCTGCGCGACGGGGACGAATCGGTGCGCTGGTACCCGTTCTGAGCCGCGCTCAGGATCCGTTGCGGCCCGCCCGCCGCCGGGCCGCGGGCGTCGGTCAGCCGGTTCAGCCGGCCATACGGTTCCGCCGGTCAGACGGTGCGGCTGTCCGCCGGTTCACGCACCGGCCAGACGCCGTCGACGACCGCGTCCGCGTCGCCCTTGCGGCGCAGGAAGTCCTGGAAGTCCGCCGCCCAGGCCGCGTACCACTCGATCTGGCTGCGGTGCAGTTCCGCCGGGCCGAGGGTGGCGACCTTGGGGTGGCGCTCGGCTATCGCGCGCGCCAGGCGGGCTGCGGCCAGCGCGTCGGCGGAGGCGTCGTGCGCCGCGTCCAGGCGGACGCCGTACTCGGCACAGACCGCTTCGAGGTTGCGCTTGCCGCGGCGGTAGCGGTCGGCCCAGCGGTCGATGGTGTACGGGTCGACGACCGGAGCCGGGTCGAGGCCGCCCAGCCGGTCGCGCAGGGAGAGCAGGCCGTGTCTGCGCAGTTCGGCGGAGAGCAGGGTGAGGTCGAAGGCCGCGTTGTAGGCGACGACCGGGACGCCGGTGCGCCAGTAGCCGGTGAGGACGCCGGCGATGGCGTCCGCGACCTCGTCGGCGGGGCGGCCCTCGGAGGCCGCCCGTTCATTGCTGATGCCGTGGACCGCCACCGCGTCCGCCGGGATCTCCACGCCCGGGTCGGCCAGCCACTCCCGGCTGCCGAGCACCTGCCCGTCCCTGACCTCGATCACGGCGCCCGTGACGATGCGCGCCTCGCGCGGGTCCGTCCCGGTGGTCTCCAGGTCGAAGCCGATGAGCAGCTCACGATGCCAGGCCATACCGGCCCCCCTTCTTGGTGGTGCTTTCCCCCAGTGGTCTCCACCTTCGCATGCGCCACTGACAATCAGAGGAGCGCGTTCCGCTTCCCGCGGGACGGTTCCGGACAACTGCCGCACATCACCCGCGAACGGTCAGGACACCGGCCGCGAGTCCGCCCAGGCCAGCTCGAACTCCTCGCGGTAGGCGGCGAAAAGTCCGCCTTCGCCGACATCGCCCGACTTGACCACCCGGTTGCCGTTGCGCAGCACCAGCACCGGTGCCTCCATCCCTCGCATGCGCCGCAGATAGGACTGCACGACCGCGATGCCGTCGGTGCCGTCGCCGTCGACCAGGTAGGCGGTGAAGCGGGGCGTCTCGTCGTAGACCTGGATCTGGAAGGCGCCGGGGTCGCGCAGCCGGGAGCGGACCCGGCGCATGTGCAGGATGTTCATCTCCACCGCGCGGCTCAGCTCACCCCGCTTCATGCCGAGTTCGCGCTCGCGGCGCTTCACGGCGCTGGAGGCCGGGTTGAGGAACAGCAGCCGTACCCGGGCGCCCGCCTCGGCGAGGCGGACCAGGCGGCGGCCGGAGAAGTTCTGGACGAGGAGGTTGAGGCCGATGCCGATCGCGTCGAGGCGGCGGGCCCCGTCGAAGATGTCCTCGGCGGGGAACTGGCGCAGCAGCCGCACCCGGTCGGTGTGGACTGCGACGACGTCCGCGTACCGGTCGCCGACGAGGTCCTCGACGGCGTCGACGGGCAGCCTGCGTGCGGAGGGCACGTCGCCTCCGGTGCCGAGCATCTCCAGCAGGCGTGCCGAGGCACGCTCGGCCTGGTTCAGGACGGCCTCGGACAGCGCCCGGTTGCGGGAGACGACATTGCGGGTCACCTCCAGCTCGTCCAGGGCGAGTTCGACGTCCCGGCGGTCGTCCAGGTACGGCTCGAAGCACGGCCAGTGCTGCACCATCAGCTCGCGCAGCTGCGGCAGGGTGAGGAAGGAGATCACGTTGTCGTCGGCCGGGTCGAGCAAGTAGCCCTTGCGGCGGCTGACTTCGCGTACGGCGACGGCGCGCTGCACCCACTCCTGGCCCGCGGGGCCGGCCGCGGCGACCACCCACTCGTCGCCGTGGACGGGTTCGTAGATGGGCCGCAGCACGGCGGACACCACGGCGCGCAGCCGCTGTTCGACGAGGTTCAGCCAGATGTAGGCCCGGCCGGCCCGCTGGGCGCGGGTGCGTACCTCTCGCCAGGCCTCGGTGTCCCAGTCCAGCTCCGGCCCGATGGCGCCCTCCATCGGCCGGGCCAGGGACACCGTGCCGGGCGGGACGTCTGTGGAGCCTGTCCCTTATACACATCTCCAAGCCCCCGAGACAGGCAGAAAACCGTTATGCCGTTTTTTGCTAAAAAAAAAAAAA
>NZ_JARGEF010000117.1:0-24416 GCF_033794725.1 Streptomyces sp. ID05-39B
GGGGAAGGGGCCGGGCCGGGCGTGGCGGCCGGGGCCGGCATCAGCGCCCTGGGCTCCTGCGGCGGGGCCTCGGCGGCCGCCGGCAGCGCGGCCACGGCCCGCCCGGTCAGCTCCGGCGCGCGTCGGCCGCCCGCCTCCAGTTCACGCCGGCCGCCCGCCGCCGGCTCCGGGGTGCTCCGCGGGGGCGGGGCGATGGCCGGACGGTCGGGCCCGCGGTCGACGGGGAGGCTGGCGGGAGTCGTCGGTCCGACCCGGCTGCGCGCCATCTCGAACCACTGACGGGTCACGGCCTCCAGCGCGGGATCGGCCGCCGCGCGCCCGCTGTTGGCGACGGAGTTCACGGTCCGCCGACCGCCTCCGCCCGACCTGGCGCGCGTGGCGTTGAAGGTCCCGGTGTCGGTCTCGGCCCGGTCGTACAGGGCGCTGACCCGCTGCTGGATCTCCGCACGGCTCGGTGCGCCGGCGTCCTCGATGCGTGCGGAACCTGTCCCTGTGGGGAGCGTGGTGCGATCCGTCGCCATGGAAGACGTACTCCTTCCGTGCTCCGCCGGCCGAGTGGGCGGTGGATCCGGGAGCGGTCCTTGCAGCAAGGTACTCCCAAGCTCCCCGCCCCGTCGGGCGGTTGAGCATCTCACCCCGGGGATGGACGGTCCCGGCTCCGGCCGCGGCACTGCTGTCACGGACTCGGCGGAGGTCGCGCGGCCGGCGGGGTTCGCCGGAGTCGGTCGTGCGGCCTTACGTCAACCTAACCAACTTGTGTGGCTGGTGTGAAGATTGAGGCCTTAAATGTCCGATACGTATTCGTGACCTTGGTCTCTCTTCACCGCGATCGCGTTTGGACCGGACCGACTTGACCGGTGCGCCTGGCCGTCGTGCTCACGACGCGGATCCGGTGTGTCCGCGTCCGCGTCGGTGTCCGGCTCGGGGTGGCGGGCGCGGGCCGCCTCGTCCTGGTCGAGCAGGGAGAGCAGGGCCGCCACCGTCAGTCCCGCCTCGGCCGGGTGGCGCAGTACCTTGCCCGGCTCGATCCGGTAGATGTTGCCGCGCCCCTCCCGGGTGTGGGACAGATAGCCGTCCTGCTCGAGGTCGGCGATGATCTTCTGGACGGAGCGTTCCGTCAGCCGGCAGCGCACGGCGATGTCCCGGATCCGGGCGGTCTGGTTGTCCGCGATGACCGCCAGTACGCGGGCGTGGTTCGTCAGGAACGTCCATCCGGTGTGCGATTCGGGCACTGCTTCCATGGGGCGATGATACGGCCTGAGGTTCACGTATACAAAGACCTGAACTATATTTCGTGTATTGGTTGACGCATGATGGGTATCAGAGCGAGCCTGGGACGGTGAGGCGAGTGACCGGGGAGGCGGTCATGGGAGAGCCTGCGTACGACGCGGAACGCGGCGCGGGGGCGGGCGGCCTGCGGGCCGGGGTGAGCGGCGCGCCGCACCCCCGGCCGCTGCCCGGGATCGCCCTTCGCGTGGAGGGCGAGCGGGTGACGGTGAAGATCGACGGTGAGCTGGACCTGGAATGCGCCGGGCAGCTGGAGCACGCGCTGCGGGCGGCGCTGGCCGCGGCCGTCGGTGCCGTGGAACTGGACCTCGGCGGGGTCACGTTCTGCGACTGCGCCACCCTGAACGTCCTGCTGCAACTGCGCGAGCGGGGTCTGCGGCAGGGCCGGCCCGTCGTCATCCGCTCGGCGGCCCCGGTGGTCGAACGGCTCCTCGACCTGACCGGCACCGCCGCGCTGTTCGCCGGTACCGACCCCGACCCCCACCGTGACGACGACGCCCCCGACCCCGAGCCGCCGGGCGACGGCGGCCGGGAAATGGATCCGCGCGTCGAGGTCGTCCAGCTGCGACGGGCCATGCAGACCCGCCCGGTGATCGACCTCGCCCGCGGCATCCTGATGGCTTCCTTCGCCCTGAGCGCCCAGGACGCGTGGCGGGTCCTGGTCGACGCCTCCCAGCACACCAACACCAAGCTGCACCACCTCGCCGACGACCTCGTCGGCGCGGTGCAGGGAGACCCGCCCGCGGAGGCCGTGCAGGAACAGGTCGCGGCGGCCGTCGCCAGGATCCGCTCCGCCTCCCCGGCGGGGGAGGCGAGGGAGGTGGGAGAGCGGAGCGATCCCGTCGACGAATGACCGAGCGGCCTACCGCAGCGCCGTGGGAGCGGGCCGGTCCCGTCGACGAGTGACGGGGTGAGGCGACGGCCGTCGCCTCACCCGCTCACCGGCGCGAGTGTCACCTCCGCCCGGGCCAGGGGCCACGGCCTCCCCGCCCGGTCGGTCCGGTAGAACTGGGCCATGCGCATCGACTACGCCCCAAAGAGCCTGGGCGCCGGAGCCTTCTACCGGCTCCTCACCTCCGTCGTCGTGCCCCGGCCCATCGCCTGGGTGTCCACCCTGGCGGCCGACGGCACGACCGCGAACCTGGCGCCGCATTCGTTCTTCACCGTCGCCTGCACCGATCCGCCGATCGTCCAGTTCACCTCCGTGGGACGCAAGGACTCGCTGCGCAACATCGAGGCCACCGGCGAGTTCGTCGTCAACCTCGCCCCCGAACCGCTCTTCGAGCAGATCAACGCCAGCGCGGTCGACTTCCCCGCCGAGGTGGACGAGTTCGACGCCGTCGGCATCGAACGGGAGCCCTCGCTCGTCGTGGGTCCGCCCCGCGTGGCCGCCTCCCCGGTCGCGCTCGAATGCCGGCTCCACTCGACCCTGGGCATCGGCAACTCCACCCTGGTTCTCGGCCAGGTCGTGCACGCCGCCGTGCACGAGGACGCCGTCGTCGACGGCCGGCCCGACATCCGCCGGCTGCGGCCACTGTCCCGGCTCGGCGGCGACGAGTGGGGCACCATCGGCGAGGTCCGCGAACTCGCCCGTATCCCCTACCGCGACTGGCCCAGGGCCTGACACCACGCACGACGCGGCACCCGGGTTCGCAGCCCCTGCTCCGCCGCCTGCCGGCCCGTCAGCAGGCCCACCTCACGCGGGTGCTCGCTTCCTCACCCCGTCCACGAACGCCCGGCGCGAACAGCGCGCCGGGCGTTGTCAGTGGTCACCGGTAGCTTCGTTCTTGTCGCACCGACTCCGGTGCGACAGCCCCCCTGTGCTGCGCCGACCTGGCGCGACCGGGCTTTGTGCTGCAAAGGAGATGGTGCGTTGTCGGACTGGGAGAAGTCGAGCACGGCCCGGGTGGTGCCGCCCGCGCGGCCCCGCAAACTCGCCAAGGTCCCCTTCGTCGAACTGGCCGACGGACGCCTCCAGGGCGTCGTCTCCAGCGGCTCGGACATCGAGCGCGTGTACGTCTCCTCGGTGGCCGCCGGGACCTACGCGTTCGCGTGCAGCACCAACAACAACCGCCCCTGCGGCGGCGCCCGGGGTTCGTTCTGCAACCACATCCGCGCCCTGATCACCGAGTCCGTCCTGCAGTACGGCGCCGAGCGCGTCGCCCGCTACCTGCGCGTCGAGCCGACCGGCGGGCAGGCCACGGTCCCTGGGATCACCGACGCCATGACGGCCACCCGGCCCGCCCCGGCCGACGGCAAGACCGCGGCGGCGTCCGTCTTCAGCCGGTTCCTGCGGCACCTCGCCTACCTCGAACTGGCGCCCACCACCGCCCCGTTGCCGGAGATGCAGTGGTTTCCGCCGACCAGGACGGCGACCGCCGCCGGAGTGCCCCCGCAGGCGGCGGAGCCGGTCACCGAGGCGCCGGTCACCGAGGCGCCGGTCACCGAGGGGCGGTCCGCGGACCCGCTGACCACGCCCGTCGACGGCCTCGGCGAGGCCCTCGCGGCGGTCGACGCCTTCGACCGGGCCCTCGTCGCCGGCCTGTTGCGTCCGCAGTCCGCCCGCGTCGCCGACCTGACGGAACTCGCCCACGCGGTGGCCGGTTCGCCGCTGGCCGCGCGGGCCGCGGAAGCCGTCGAGAAGGCCGCGGCCGGAGCAGCGGGCGAAGACCACTTCCTCGCCCTCGCCGCCGCCCGCACGGCGCTGCTGGGCGCCGCGCACGACGCCCTGACGGCCCGTGTCGACGAGAGCACGGGCCGCCCCCGGGGTGAGGCCTCCACCACCGCCCCGGACCAGCGACAGACCGTCAACCTCCTGCTGGCCGCCCGGACCTGGCTCGCCGACCTGGCCCGCGCCGGCTGGCAGGGCATCGACCACGAACTCGTCGGCTCCGCCGCCCAGATCGTCTCCGCGATGCTGCCCGACCCCGCCCTGCGCCGACTGGCCACGCTGCTCGACGGCTTCGCCGCCGAACTCGCCGCCTCCTGCCCCGGCGCCTCCCTGGACCGCTTTCCCGCCCGCCGCTGGGGCGACCTGTGGGCGCGCGCCCTGCTCCTGACCCGGCCCGGCGCCACCGCACCCCGGCCGGCCGCCCCCGTCACCGGCCGCCTGCTTCCCCTCGGCGTCGACCTGCACGAGCACGCGACGGCCGCACAGGCCCAGGTCCACGCGGTGTTCGAGCCCGCGGACGGCGGCGCGCCCCGCCTGGTGCGGGCGAGCGTCTCCGTGCCCAAGCCGGACACCGTCGTCGCGGCCGGCGTCTGGCAGCTGCTGCGCCCGCACCTGCCGCTCCTCATGGCCCTCGGTGAAGGCCGGTCCATGCAGCTCACCGACATGCCCCTCACCGAGGACGGCGACCTGATCTGGGACGACGACCGGGCCCGTACGGGCGAACCCGCCGACGCCTTCGCCACCGCACGCGTCGCCCTCCCCGCCGCCACGGCCCCGTCCACCGCACCCCTGGACCGCCACACCACGCGCCTCGCCGAACCGGTGTTCCTGGAGGGTTACACCACCCGGCAGGACGGCGAATCCCCCCTCACCTTCGGCTTCGCCGGACACTCCCTCGTCGTGGACTCCGACCGGATCCCGGCTGCCGGTCCACTCACCCCGGAGGCGGTGGCCGCCTCCCGTGCCTGCATCGGCCTGCTGCGCTGGGACGACGGCGCGTTCCACGTCCAGCCGCTCGCCGTCGAGACCACGGTGCGCAAGAAGACGGTGGCCCTCCAGGCGGGCGCCTGGGCGGGCGGCACCACCGACAAGACCGGCGTCAAGGCGGAGAAGGCCGCCACGGACGCCGTGACCGTCCTGCGGGAGCGGGCGGGAAGGCTGCTGCGCAAATGAACGAGCCCGAGACCACCGATGCCCGCCCGGCCGGGCCGGGCGCGAAGGCGGACCCCCACGACAACCGCCGGCAGGCCCTCTACTGGCGGCTCCTCGCCCGCCTCTTCGACCCGGAGGAGCAGGCCGCGCTGGAGTCCGCGAGCCTCGCCGTCGTCGAGGACATCGGCCTGCCGCCCGCCCTGCTGGACCCCGGGGCCTCCGTCGACTCCATCGTGCAGCGCCACCCCGAACTGGCCGCCGAGTTCGACGGCCTGATGGTCCCCGAGCCCGACGCGGACACCGACGTCGATGACGCCCGTGACCGCCCCGCCGAGGTGCGGCGGGCCGCCCTCGTCTCCAAGGTGCTGCTCAACGTCTTCTCCACCGGCACCGGAGCCGTCAGCGCCGGACAGCTGGCCCGCTGGCAGTCCGACGCCGGCTGGCTGGAGCGAGCACTCGGCTGCACACCCGGTGACCTGCGCGGCGGCAGGACGGGCGGCGCCCGGGGCGTCGGCCCGACCGGCACGGGCGGCAACGGCGGGACACCCGACCTCAGCCGGCTGATCCCCCGGATCGGACCCGAACTCGGCGCTCTCGAAGGCGACCTGGTCAAGCGGATGCACCTGCGCGAGGTGCTCGCCGATCCCGCGCTCGCCGCCCGGCTCACCCCGAGCATGTCGCTCATCGAGCAACTGCTGCGCGACAAGAACAACCTGTCCGGCGTCGCACTTGCCAACGCCAAGGCGCTGATCCGCCGCTTCGTCGACGAGGTCGCCGAAGTGCTGCGCACCCAGGTCGAGAAGGCCACGGTCGGCGCCATCGACCGGTCCGTCCCGCCGAAGCGGGTGTTCCGCAACCTCGACCTCGACCGCACCATCTGGAAGAACCTCACCAACTACAGCCCGCAGGAGGAGCGGCTCTACGTCGACCGCCTCTACTACCGCCACACCGCCCGCAGGACGACACCCCAGCGGCTCGTCGTCGTGGTGGACCAGTCCGGCTCGATGGTCGACTCCATGGTCAACTGCACCATCCTCGCCTCGATCTTCGCCGGACTGCCCAAGGTCGACGTCCACCTCATCGCGTACGACACCCAGGCGCTCGACCTCACCCCGTGGGTGCACGACCCCTTCGAGACCCTGCTGCGCACCAACCTCGGCGGCGGCACCGACGGCACCGTCGCCATGGCTCTCGCCCAGCCGAAGATCGCCGAGCCGCGCAACACCGTCGTGGTGTGGATCTCCGACTTCTACGAGTGGCGCGGCGAGCCCCTCTACGACCAGATGGCCGCCCTGCACCGCTCCGGCGTCAAGTTCATCCCCGTCGGCTCGGTGACCAGCTCGGGCCGCGGCAGCGTCAACCCCTGGTTCCGGGAACGCTTCAAGGACCTCGGCACGCCGGTGCTCTCCGGCCACATACGCAAACTCGTGCACGAGCTGAAGACGTTCCTCACCTGAGACGCCGGCCCGCGCTCGCTCCTTCTCACCCCGTCCCTCTCGCCCTTGCCGTAGAAAGGCCTGTCGATGTCCGACCTGTTGCGCGCCCCCGCCGAGATCAAGTACGCCGAGGAACTGGACTGGCTGGAGTCGGTCGACGACGGCCCCAAGCCGTTCTCCTGGCGGCTGTCGCCGAAGATGGTCCGGCTGTTCGTCCTGGGTTCCGAGCGCGCCGACGGTCTCGGCCGGGACGTCGCGCAGAAGTGGTTCGGCGACCGCAGCATCGTCGAGCGGGCCATCGTCACCCTGGCCTCCGACCGCGGCCTGCTCCTCATCGGCGACCCCGGCACCGGCAAGAGCTGGCTGGCCGAGCTGCTGGCCGCCGCGATCTGCCGCAACTCCACCCAGGTCGTGCAGGGCACGGCCGGCACCACCGAGGACCACATCAAGTACTCGTGGAACGTGTCCATGGTGATCGCCAAGGGCCAGTCCCGTGAGTCGATGATCCCCTCACCGATCATGACCGCGATGGAGACCGGCACGATCGGCCGCGTCGAGGAACTCACCCGCTCCACCAGCGACGTCCAGGACGCCCTGATCTCCATCCTGTCCGAGAAGTACATCTCGGTGCCCGAACTCGACAGCGACAACATCGTGTTCGCCCAGCCGGGCTTCTCCGTCATCGCCACCGCCAACAGCCGCGACCGGGGCGTCAACGACCTGTCCTCCGCCCTCAAGCGCCGCTTCAACTTCGTGCGCATCCCGGTCGTGACGAACAAGAAGAGCGAGGCGGAGATCGTCCGCTTCCGCACCGAGGAACTCCTGCGCCGCCACCAGATCGAACTGGACGTCCCGCCCACCCTGCTGGACGTGCTGCTGCAGAGCTTCGCCGACCTGCGCGCCTCCGCCTCCGCGGCGGCCGGCGACGACGAGAAGCTGGAGTCCGCGCTGTCGACGGCCGAGCAGATCGGCGTACTGGAGGACGCCATCCTGCACAGCAACTTCTTCGGCGAACGCGCCCTGACCGCGCACGCCCTCGCCTCCTCCCTGGTCGGTTCCCTCGCCCGCCGCGAACCGGAGGACCTCGCCATCCTCAACAAGTACCTGCACGGCGTCGTCGAGCCGCGCAGCAAGGAGGAGGGGGGCTCCTGGCCGGAGTTCCTGGAGGGCGGCCGCGACGCGATCGCGACCCTGTCATGACCACCCCGCCCGAGGGCACCTTCACCGCCCTGCGCACCCAGCTCCAGGACGCGGCGACCGCGTTCGCCGACGGCCCCGGCGCCCTCGAAGGCATCCTGCGGGGCATCGTCGACGACGTCGAGCGCGCGGTGCGCGAGCCCCTGGAGATCTTCCCGGTCTGCCACCACTCCCCGGCCTCCGCGCTCGCCATGGCCCGCCGGCTCCGCGAGAAGCAGCCGAAGGTGGTCTACCTGGAGCTGTGCGAGGACATGGCGCCCCTCCTCACCGAACTGCGCAACTGCCGCCTCCCGGTGGCGGTGCAGGCGTTCGCCTCCGAGATCGACGGCTTCCCCGCCGAATGGGCGCCGCTGTCCGTCGTCGCGCCGGTCACCGAGGCCTCCGCCGAGTACCAGGCCATCGCGTACGCCCTCGACACCCCGGGCGTCGACCTCGTCCTCGTCGACCGCTCGTCGGACCACGTCTTCCAGTGGGAGACCTCACCCGCCGCGGACCCCGGCCCGGACACCCCGCCCGCCGACGAGGAGAGCGCCCTGCACGGCGACGCGGTCGGCGTCGACATCGGCGACCTGCGCCCCCGCTTCGCCGAACTGGAGGAGCACCTGCTGCGCCACGGCCGGGTGCGGCACTGGTCGGAGTGGTGGCACCAGTACGTCGAACTGCCCCTCGGCGGCAGCGACCACGACACCTACCGTCAGGTCATGCTGCTCATCGGCAGCCTCTTCCGGCGCCTGGCACCCGGCGACGAGCGCCGGGTCCGGGCCGACGAGGACCGCGAGCGGTACATGTGGACGCGGATGCGCGAACACCTCGCGGCCACCGGCACCGACCCCGCCGACTGCCTCTACGTCTGCGGCGCGTTCCACGCGGCCAGCCGCGTCGAGGAGTTCGGCGTCGAGGGCAGCGACACCTTCACCATCAGCCCGCCCACCCCCACCACGTGGAGGCACGGGCTCATCCCCTCCAGTCACGCCGCGATCGAGGCGCAGTTCGGCCTCGCCGCCGGGTCGGTGTCCATCGCCGCGACGGAATGGGCGAAGAACCTCAAGCGGACCGGAGTGCGGCCCTACCGTCTGGCGGGACAGGCCGGCACGAAGAAGAGCACCAGGCCGAGGAAGGCGGCCGTGCCCGCGCTGCCCGCCACCACCCCGCCCGCCGACCGGCTCACCGGGTTCCTCCAGCGGCCGCCCGCCCTCGACCCCCTCGACGAGGCCGAACTGCTCGGCTGGTCGGTGGACATCGTGCGGGCCGCACGCCGGGGCGGCTACCTCGCCTCCACCGCCGACGCCATCGCCGTGTTCGAGACGTCGATCCTGCTGGCCGGGATGCGCGACCGGGTCCGCCCGACGCCGTACGACTTCCAGGACGCGGCCGTCACCTGCATCGAGAAGGAGGCCGTACCGGGCCGGCGCGACGTCGCGCGGCTCGTCGAGATCATGATGGGCGGCGACCGGATCGGCCAGGTCGGTTACGACGCGCTGCCGCCCCTCGCCCGGGATGTCCACGACCGGCTCGCCCCGCTGAACCTGAGACTCCAGCAGCGCGGCGTACAGCGCGCCCTGCTCGACATCGCCGGCCGGCCGGAGCTGGAGGCCTGCTCCGACGTGCTGTGGATGCTGCGGCGGCTGCTGCCGCACGGGGCGGCCCGGCCGATCATGGGAGACCGGCGCCTGGGGGAACGCGCGATCCAGGAGTCCTGGGACCTGGCGCTCGGCACCCACCAGCGGGCCCTCATCGAGCTGGGCTACGAGGGCGTCAGCATCGAACAGGTCCTGGAGCAGCGGCTGCGGCGTGCCGCGTACGCCCCGCAGGCCACGGCGGCGCAGGTGCTCGAGGCCGTCGAGGACGCCATCCTGCATCTGCGCAGCCGTCGCCTCGCCGACGAACTGGGCACCCGCGCCCTGGAGGTCCTGGCGGGCGAGCGCAGTGTGGACGGCGCACCCGAGGTGCTGCGCCGGGTCCGCCGCCTGCTCGCGTATTACCGCACGAGCGAGCCGGTCCTGCCGCCCTGGATCGAGGCGTTCGTCAAGACGGGCTACGCGCACTACTGCACCCTGCTGCCGACGGCGTTCACCGACGAGGACGCCACCGTCCGGCAGGTCGCGGCCATGCTGGGCTTCCTGTTCGGCATGGAGGGCCTCGCCCTGTCCCTCGGCTGCGACCGTACGCAGCTTGAGCTTGCCCTCGCCCAGTCCCACCCGCAGGAGCCGTCCCGTACGGCGCTGCTGTGGGCGGCGCAGACCCACCTGGGCACGCTGTCCCGCACGGACCTGCGGGCCCGCTGCGACGAGCTGCTGGGCAATCTGCTGGTGGTGCCCGCGTACCCGCGCTATCTCAGCGGGTTCGTGCACGCGCTGGAGCCGGTGCCGGGGCTGGCCGACTTCGTCGTCGAGGCGGTGTCGAACGCCTTCGCGCGGCTTCCGGACCCGGTCCTGCTGCCCTGGCTGCCGACGCTGATCACCAGCCTGCGGGCGGGTGGCGCGGAGCTGGCCCCGCTGCTGATCCGTGAGGCGGGCCGGGTCTTCCCGGCCCGGCTGGCGGAGCTGGACTCCTGGGTTCCGCCGTGGCTGGCCCCGCCAGAACTCCCGGCCGTCCGGCCGGGACAGGACACCGGTGGCGCTCGTGGTGTCGCCCTGCTCGCCGCGCATCCGGCGAGCTGCGACGCGCTCGCGGAGCTGCTCGGCTGCGACGGCACCTGGGCGAGCCTTGGGGCGGCGGCCCCGCGCGGCGCGGAACTGCTCGGCGGTCACCCGCAGACCGCGAGAGCGCTGGAGACCCTGCTGGCGGCCGGCTGACGCGAACGGGCCGCTCCACCGCTGTCAGGAGCGGTGGAGCGGCCCGTTCTGTTCCGGCGGACCCGGTGGGTCCTCGGGGAGCGGCTAGCGGTGCCGGTTGCCGACCGTGAGGGCACCCGTCACCTTCGCCGCGGCGGTCAGGTCGTACACGACGGCGCCCGTGGACTTCTTCCAGATCTTGATGCGGAAGGTGTCCGGTGCGTCCGTGGCGGTGACGCGGAAGGCGTAGCCGGCGGTCCCGGCGACGGTTCCGGAGCCCTCCAGGACGGCCCGGGAACCCGTGACCACCAGCCAGTCGAGCCCCGTGGAGCGGAACTTCAGCCGGGCCGGGCCGAAGTCGAAGGTGACCCGGCCGGTCGGGGCGGTGGCGCCCGTACGGTAGTCGGCGGCCAGGAAGAAGGCCGCCTTTCCGGCGAGCGTCGCGTCGGCCGGGTACGCACCGGCGGGGGAGGTCACGAGGCCCGCGCCGGCCACGGGGCCCGCGGCACGGTCGTACACGATCAGCTCGGGGAGCGTGGTGCTGTCCGAGGCGCCGTCGTCGTCGGTGACGGTGATCACCGGGCGGAAGATGCCGGCCTTGCGGTAGGTGTGCCCGGCCTGGCAGCCGGCGGCGGTGACCTTGCCGGCCGTCGGCGTGGTGCCGTCCTTCCAGTCGGTCTCGCAGGTGTGCTTGTCACCGGCGCCCGGGTCACTGAACTTGGCCGTGACCGTCGTGCTCCTGCCCGCCGCCACGGGGGACTTCGGGCCGGTCGCGGAGGCGATCTCCGGGGCCGCGTTGGTGACGGTCACGGTGGCCGAGTCGCTGCTGCGGCCGCCGGTCAGGGTCACCTCGTAGGTGCCGTTGTCGGTGCAGGTGAGGGTGGTCCTCGCCGACTCGGCTTCCGCGAAGGTGCAGGGCGCGCCGCTCGCGGCCGTCCACCGGGCGGTGCCCGCGCCGGAGAGCGTGCCGGTCAGCTCGATCCTGTCGCCTTCCTCGCCGGAGGCGTCCGGGCCGGCGCGGACGACGGTGACCGGGTCGATGCTCCCCAGCGTGGGAACGACCTTCTTCAGCAGGCCGTCGGCGTCGAACTCCAGCTTGTCGAGGGTCGTTTCGCGGTGTGTGCCGTCACCGCCCGGGATGGCGAAGCGGTGGTAGGCGATGTACCAGTCGTCGGTGTTCGGGACGTGGACCACCGAGTGGTGGCCGGGGCCCTTGATGCCGAGCGAGAGGTCCTTCTCCAGGATCACGCCCTGCTTGGTCCAGGGACCGGTGGGCGAGGAGCCGGTGGCGTAGGCGACCTGGTAGTTCTCGTCACGTGTGTCGTTCTCCGACCACATGAAGTAGTAGGTGCCCTTGCGCTTGATGACGAAGGTGCCCTCGTTGTAGCCGCTCGGGGTGATGTCGGTGACCTTCGAGGCGTCGAAGGAGACCATGTCGTCGTTGAGCGGCACCACGTAGGCGCGGCCGTTGCCCCAGTAGAGGTACGCCTGGCCGTCGTCGTCCGTGAAGACCGCCGGGTCGATCATCTGACCGCGGTGGTCGCCCGCCTTCAGCAGCGGCTTGCCGAGCGCGTCCTTGAACGGGCCGGTGGGCGAGTCGGAGACCGCGACACCGATGTTCGCGTCGGCGCAGAAGTAGAAGTAGTACTTGCCGTCGCGCTCCTCCATGGCCGGCGCCCAGGCCCTGCTGTCCGCCCAGGAGACGTCCGGACCCAGGTCCAGGATGACGCCGTGGTCCTTCCAGTGGACCAGGTCGGTCGAGGAGTACGCCTTGAACTGCGTACCGCTCCAGCCCTCGAAGCCGTCGGTGGTCGGGTAGAGGTAGAAGGTGTCACCGAAGCGGACGATGTTCGGGTCGGCGTTGAGGCCGGGAAGCACCGGGCTCTTCATGATCACCGCAGAGACGGTCCAGCTGCGCTTCTCTCCGTCCGAACCCGTGACCTCGTACGTCACCGGCTCGGTGAAGTCGTGCAGGGTGCCGGAAGCGGGGCTGATGCCCGCGCCGTGGGCCAGGGTGAACTCCGGTGCCAGGGCGGTGATGTCACTGCCCTCGGTGAGGGGCAGGACGATCTTGCTGTCCTTGTCGGTGATGATCGCGTCGGTCTTGAGCGCCGGGTGGGTCGCCGCGGCGATACCGGTGGTGTTGCCGCTGAGTTCCAGGACCTCGGCGGGCGTCAGGGCCCGGTTGTAGATCCGGAAGTCGTCGACCTCGCCGGCGAAGTACGGGTCCGGTGCGTACATCGATCTGCCGATGTAGCCCGAGTAGTCCTTGGCGGAGTCGTACAGCTCGGACGGCTTGACGGTGACACCGCTCACGCGGGCCGCCTCGGCGCCGTCCACGTAGAGGACCGCCGTCTCGGTAGCGCCGTCCAGTGTGACGGTGATGTGCTTCCACTCGCCCGCGGTGAGCTTCGAGCCGCCGATCATCTGCTTCTCGCCTGACCAGGTGGCCTTGGTGATCGCGGAGAACAGCTTGCCGCCGCCGTTGGAGGGGGTGGCGAAGAGGTACTTGTTGCTGTCTGGGCCGAGCCCGAACAGCCACTGGAAGTTGTCGCCGCCCTTCCACTTGACGTACGTGGAGACGGTGACGGCGGTCGCGCCCTTCAGCACCCCGTTGGGGATCTTCACGTACGGCGAGTCGGAGCTGCTGGAGCCGCCGGACATCGTGAACGAGCCGCCGTCCACGCCGGTCCCGAAGCCGGGCGTACGGACGTAGGTGCCGTGGTAGCCGTGGCCGCTGGAGTCGCGGACGATGCTGCCGCCGGTCTCGTCGAAGCCGTAGCGCAGGAGCAGGTCCGCCGGGACGTCCGGGCCCTCGGCGGAGACCGTGACCTCGGCGCTGACCTCGATCGCCGCGTCGCCGGGCAGATCGCCCTTCACGGTGAAGGTGCCGGCCTGCGCGTACTGCGACTCGGCCACGGCCTCCCAGGTGACCGCCACGGGCCGCTTCGCGCCGTCCGCGTACCCGGCGATGACGGTGGCGGGCAGGACGGGGGCGTCACCGATGCGCGTCCCGACCTTGACGTCCTCGGCGCTCGTGACGATCTGGTCCGGCTGGTACGTCTTCAGCAGCCGGTCGTACTCGGCCTGGGTGACCGGGAGCACGGTGCCGTGCCGGGGCTTGGACGGCAGGTCGTAGCCGGCGGACGGGGTCCAGACGCCGGAGGCCAGGTCCGTCGTCTCGAAGGGGATGTAGCCGCGCCCGCCGAACTCGTCGAGGAACGCGTACCACTTGTCCTCGGTGTTCGACTTGAACACCAGCGGCCCTTCGGCGGCGCTCATCGCGCCCTTGCCGATGCCCTCGGCGACGGCCGTCCAGGAGGTGTCGAGGAGCGAGTCGCTCCGCTCCTCGAAGATGAACTTGCTGTTGGGGGTGTCGGACGTGTTGTTGCGCTCGTCCTTCGACAGGCGGAAGTACGTGCCGTCGTGCTGGATGACCGTGGAGTCGATGACCGAGTAGCCGCGGTCGATCCAGACCTTGGGCTCGCTGAAGGTGTGGAAGTCGCGGGTCGTCGCGTACATCATGCGGTTGTACGTGTTGCCGGAGTGGTCGGCGTTGGCGTACAGCTTCGACGCCCAGAAGACGACGTACGCGCCGAGCTTCTCGTCGTAGTAGGCCTCAGGGGCCCAGGTGTTGCCCGCCGAGTCGGGGGAGACCTTGACCAGGCGCTGGTCGGTCCAGTTCACCAGGTCGGTGGACTCCCACACCATGATGGACTTGCTGCCGGTGCGCTGGGAGGCGTCCCAGTCACCGTTGCCGTAGATCCGCAGGTCGGTCGCGATCTGGTAGAACTTGTCGCCCTCCGGGGAGCGGATGATGAACGGGTCGCGCAGGCCCTTCTCGCCGAGTGTGGAGGTCAGGACCGGCTTGCCGTCGTTCAGCTCCCGCCAGTTCAACGGGTCGTTGCCCTTGCTGAGGGCCGCGTAGAGCTGCTCGCCGTCCGAGGTGCCCTCGCCGGTGAAGTAGCTGAACATGTAGCCCTTGTAGGCCTGCGGCGCGGGCAGTTCGGGCACCTTCGCCGTGAAGGCACGGGTGGTCCGCGCCTCGCCCTTGGTGACGGTCGCGGTCAGTTCGACGGTCGTGGCGCCGTCGCCGTGCGCCGGGCGGTGGACCCTGCCGTCGTCGGCCACGACACCGGTGTTCGCGGAGGACCAGGTGACCTTCGTGCCGTGGGCGCCCGTGGCGGGCAGCGTGAGGTTGCCGCGCACGTCGTCGAGGTTGCGGACGGTGAGCGCCTCTGCCGCCTGCTCGGTGGCGGTCTTGTCGCCGAAGGCCGCCGGGACCGTGACCTCGAAGGTCTTCGTGTCGGTGACGGTGCCCTTCTTCAGGGTCGCCGTGAGGGTGGCCCGGCCGTCCGGTTCACCGGCGGCGGGACGGGTCACCGCGCCGGAGTCGGAGACCACGTCCGTGTCGTCGCTCTTCCAGCTGATCGACGAGCCGCCGGCCGTGCCGGTCTTCGGCAGGGCCAGATCGGCGGTCACACCGCTGGTGTCCCCGAGGCTGAGGGCCGCCTTGTCGTCGGCGACGCCCTGGACGGCCACGGGGAGCGCGAGCTGCTCGACCTCGGAACCGGCCAGCGCCCGGTCGTACACGCGGAAGTCGCGCATCCTGCCCTTGAACAGCTTGTCGCCGGAGTAGACCGACCTGCCTATCGCGTTGGCGGTGGTGGTGCCGGAGCCGATGGCGCCCGGGGTGATGGTGACCGCCGTGTTGCGGGCGACCTCCAGCCCGTCCTCGTAGAGCACACCCGTGCTGCCGGTCTGGGTGTAGGTGAGGTGTTTCCACGCCGCGCGGGTCAGGTTGTGCGAGTCGGCGGGCCTGGTCGTCTGCTCGGTCGACCAGTTGCCGGTCGCGATGGACGTGCGCAGGGAGTTGCCGGTGGTGAAGAGGTAACCGTTTCCGTTGCCTCCGCTGGAGTTGCCGAAGCCGTAGAGGAAGTACGGGGTGCTCTGGGCCGCGTCGATGAGTACGTCCATCGACACGGAGACCGAGCCGAGGCCCTTCAGCACGTCGTTGGGCAGCTTGACGTAGGTGTCCGAGCCGTTGAAGGCGAGCCCCTGGCCCGCGGCGGACCAGTCGGCGGTGCCCTGGACGGTGGCGTCGCGGCCGTGCCCGGAGGAGTCGGTGACACCGGCCGGCCCGTCGAGCGCGTACCGCAGGACGAGTCCGTCGGTGATGTCGGCGCTCTCCGCCGCCTGGGCGGACGTCGTGGTGCCGGTGAGGCCCAGGAGCAGGGAGGCGGCGGTCAGACCGGCGAGGCGGGCCGCCCACCGTCTCGCGTGGCTGCGATGTCGTGGGGTGTGCGTCATGTTCGGCCCGCCGTTTCCGCTGTGTGACGTGGTGTTGCGAGAGTGTCAAACGGCGATCGGCGCGGCGTCAATAGATCTCGAACGATGTCCGACAGGTCGAACAAGGTGATGTGGGGTAGCGCGCTCCGCATCGAGAACCGCTGGCGCACCACGCCGCAGTCCGCTCTGTCGTACGGGAGTTGAGCACCCGTGCGAGCCCGGCGTCCCTCACCCGAGTGGCGTACGGACCGGTTTCGTGTGAGTGCGAGTGCAAAGGGCAGACCGTCTGTGACGGTACGCGCGAGGGTGAGGAGCACGCCGGTGACCGACGTCTGTTTCAGGGCCGACTTCACCTCGGCCCGCCAGTGGGTCGCGGGCCGCTCGTGGGCCTATCCCGGGGGCGGGCCCGTCAACCCCGACGACGACAAACTCGACCACCTGGTGGCCGACCCCGCCTACGCGCGCACCGGCACCTTCCGGGCCACCCGGCGCGCCGACGGCCTCTGGGACACCGGACTGCTCACCACGGAGGGCAGCGACGAGGGCTTCACGGCCCGCACCGGCGACCGGCTGGAGGCCACGGTGCGGCTGCCCGTCGAGACCGGCGCCTGGCCCGCCATCTGGACCTGGCTCGACGGCGGCCAGGAGATCGACGTCTTCGAGTACCACCCCGACAACCCGGACCTGCTGGAACTGTCCAACCACGTCCGCGGCACCCACCGCTACCACCGCGACGACGCCGTCCGCCCCGGCGGCTGGATCGACCTCGCCGTCGAGTTCGGCGCCCGAAACGTCGTATGGTCCCTGAACGGCGCGACGGTCTTCGCCGACCGGCGGGGCGTGGGCCGGCACTGGGAGGCCCACCTCATCGTCAACCTCTCGGTGTGCGCGGGCCGTTACCACCCGGCGCCCGACCCGGAGGTCACCGAGATGTCCTTCGAGGTGGCCGCCCTCACCGTCCGCCGGGACGCCTGCGGCTGAGGTCCGGCCGGCCCCGTGGGTGCGCGGAGCACCCTGCCATGGCCCGCGCCGCCCGGCCACCCGGGCGTGGCGGTCGGGCTACCGCCTCCCCCGAATGGCCCGCCCCGGCGGGACGCGAGGCGGCCCGCACGGTCTTCTGGAGGCACGCCCGACAGAAGGGACGAGCCGTGTACGAGATGAAGGTGGGCCTCGCGTCGGGTGGCGGTGAGCATGTGTGGCATGTGGTGGTCCCGCACCAGGGGACGAGCCTGTGCGGCACCGATGTCACCGCCACCGGCGCGACGGCCACGAACACGACCGACCGCCACTGCACCCCCTGCATGGTCCATTTGCAGACGCTACTGGACGCCGACCGGAACTGACCCGGCGGCAGGTCCCGCGGGACCTCCCGCGTCGCGCTCGCACCCCCCGGGCGGCAGGGCCCGGGGGTGCGGCCGACCGAGGGACGAAAAGGTGCGGGCACCCGCGACAGCACATCAGATGGGAGGCATGCCAAGGCCCATGACGGCGGCGTTCGGCCGCCTGCGTCTGTACGCGACCGGCCTGCCGGTCGCCCTGTCCATACTCCTGTCCCTGCACCAGCCGATATCCCCGCCGTCCCCCGGCGAGTCACCCGGCACCCCGGCCCGCGGCACCGCCCGCATGGGCATGGGCGTCGCCCTCCACGACGGCCGGACCGGCTCCCCCGACACCCGGGCGGCAGCCGCCCAGCCAGAAGGCGTCGACGTCTCCAGCCACCAGCGTGAGGTCGCCTGGCCCACCCTGTGGGCCTCCGGAGTGACCTGGGCCTACGCCAAGGCCACCGAGGGGACCTACTACACCAACCCCTACTACGGCCGGCAGTACAGCGGTTCCCGCGCCGTCGGCATGATCCGCGGCGCGTACCACTTCGCGACCCCGGACACGACCGGCGGCGCCGCGCAGGCCGACTACTTCGTCGACCACGGCGGCGGCTGGACCCCCGACGGCACCACGCTGCCCGGTGTCCTCGACATCGAGTGGAACCCGTACGGCGACGCCTGCTTCGGCAGGACACGGGCCTCGATGATCTCCTGGATCGCGAACTTCCTCGGCCGCTACAAGGCCCGCACCGGCCGCGACGCCGTCATCTACACCGCCACCAGCTGGTGGACGCAGTGCACCGGCAACTACGCCGGATTCGGCGCCACGAACCCCCTGTGGATCGCCCGGTACGCCTCGACTCCCGGCACCCTCCCGGCCGGCTGGCCCCGCCACACCTTCTGGCAGTACACCTCCACCGGACCCACCGTCGGCGACCACGACCGGTTCAACGGAAGCCCCGACGGCCTGCGGAGGATGGCCACCGGCTGACCGCGCCGGGCCCTCGGGCCCGCCACCGAGTCCGACGACCAGGACCGGGCCGGGCACATCCGGTTCCGGTCCGGGGGACAGGCGAGACCATGCACACGCACGAAGACGGACCCGACCGCGACCACCGCCGTCCCGAAGGGATGAGCGACGCCACCGTGAAGGCCCTGGGCGCGCTGTCGAAGGCGCTGGAGACGACCGAGCGGGCCCGAGGTCACCTCTACGCCTTCCACCAGCTCACCGGCACCGCGGACTTCCAGCTGGACGAGGCGGTCGCCCTGCTGCGCGAGGCCGGGCACGAGGAGTGGGCCGGGAAGGTATCCACGGAGATCCTCGGCCGCAACGTCATCCCCGGCCACTGGACGTTCCAGATCGTCGAGGCCTACGACCGCACGTACTACCGCTCGTTCCGGCGACTGGAGCGGGCTGCCGTGGACGAGCTGGCCGAGGGCAGGGACCACCTCTACGAGGCGGAACTGAAGGAAGCACGCCGCACCGCCGGTCATCCCGACCACACCGCTCGCCCGGAAACGGGGGAAACGTACGGGTGAGTGGCCCGAGTCACATGGCACTCCGGTGACGGCACCGACACCATGGTCCCGTCACCGGCAGGCTGAAGGGATCCAGGATGTTCCGCAAGGTGCTGGTCGCCAACCGTGGTGAGATCGCGATCCGGGCGTTCCGCGCCGGCTATGAGCTGGGCGCGCGCACCGTCGCGGTGTTCCCGCACGAGGACCGCAACTCGCTGCACCGGCTCAAGGCCGACGAGGCCTACGAGATCGGGGAGCCCGGACACCCGGTCCGGGCGTACCTGTCCGTGGAGGAGATCGTCGGCGCGGCGCGCCGGGCGGGCGCGGACGCCGTCTATCCCGGCTACGGGTTCCTCTCCGAGAACCCCGAACTGGCGCGGGCCTGCGAGGAGGCGGGCATCACCTTCGTCGGACCCGACGCCCGCACCCTGGAACTGACCGGGAACAAGGCCCGCGCGGTCGCCGCGGCCCGTGCCGCCGGAGTCCCCGTCCTCGGCTCCTCGCAGCCCTCCAACGACATCGACGAACTGGTCCGGGCCGCCGAGACCGTCGGCTTCCCCGTCTTCGTCAAGGCGGTCGCCGGCGGCGGCGGACGCGGCATGCGGCGCGTCGAGGACCCCGCCCAGCTGCGCGAGTCCATCGAGGCCGCGTCCCGCGAGGCGGCGTCGGCCTTCGGTGACCCCACGGTCTTCCTGGAGAAGGCCGTCGTCGACCCGCGCCACATCGAGGTGCAGATCCTCGCCGACGGCGAGGGCAACGTCATCCACCTCTTCGAACGCGACTGTTCGGTCCAGCGCCGCCACCAGAAGGTCATCGAACTGGCGCCCGCCCCGAACCTGCCCCCCGAACTGCGCGACCGCATGTGCGCCGACGCCGTCCGCTTCGCCCGCGAAATCGGTTACCGCAACGCCGGCACCGTGGAGTTCCTCCTCGACCGCGACGGCAACCACGTCTTCATCGAGATGAACCCGCGCATCCAGGTCGAGCACACGGTCACCGAGGAGGTCACCGACGTCGACCTCGTCCAGGCCCAGCTGCGCATCGCCTCCGGCGAGACCCTCGCCGACCTCGGCCTGTCCCAGGACACGGTCACCCTGCGCGGCGCGGCCCTGCAGTGCCGTATCACCACCGAGGACCCCGCCAACGGCTTCCGTCCCGACACCGGCCGCATCAGCGCCTACCGCTCCCCGGGCGGCTCCGGCATCCGCCTCGACGGCGGAACCACCCACGCCGGTACGGACATCAGCGCGCACTTCGACTCGATGCTCGTCAAACTCACCTGCCGGGGCCGGGACTTCCCCACCGCCATCAACCGCGCCCGGCGTGCCGTCGCCGAGTTCCGCATCCGCGGCGTGGCCACCAACATCCCCTTCCTCCAGGCCGTCCTGGACGACGCCGACTTCCAGGCCGGGCGGGTCACCACCTCCTTCATCGAGGAGCGCCCGCACCTGCTGACCGCCCGGCACTCCGCCGACCGCGGCACCAAACTGCTCACCTACCTCGCCGACGTCACCGTGAACAAGCCGCACGGCGAGCGGCCCGACCTGATCGACCCCACGACCAAACTGCCCCCGCTGCCCGCGGGCGAGCCGCCCGCCGGCTCCCGGCAGCGACTGGTCGGCCTCGGCCCCGAGGGCTTCGCCCAGTGGCTGCGGGAGTCGCCGACACTCGGCGTCACCGACACCACCTTCCGCGACGCCCACCAGTCGCTCCTCGCCACCCGCGTGCGCACCAAGGACCTCCTCGCCGCGGCCCCCGCCGTCGCCCGGACCCTGCCCGACCTGCTCTCCCTGGAGTGCTGGGGCGGCGCCACCTACGACGTCGCGCTGCGCTTCCTCGCCGAGGACCCCTGGGAGCGGCTGGCCGCCCTGCGCGAGGCCGTCCCCAACATCTGCCTCCAGATGCTGCTGCGCGGCCGCAACACCGTCGGCTACACCCCGTATCCCACCGAGGTCACCGACGCCTTCGTGCAGGAGGCCGCCGCCACCGGCATCGACATCTTCCGCATCTTCGACGCCCTCAACGACGTCGGCCAGATGCGCCCCGCCATCGACGCCGTACGCGCGACGGGCACCGCGATCGCCGAGGTCGCCCTCTGCTACACCTCCGACCTGTCCGACCCGGGCGAACGCCTCTACACCCTCGACTACTACCTGCGCCTGGCCGAGCAGATCGTCGAGGCCGGCGCCCATGTCCTGGCCGTCAAGGACATGGCGGGCCTGCTGCGCGCCCCCGCCGCCGCCACCCTCGTCACCGCGCTGCGCCGCGAGTTCGGCCTGCCGGTGCACCTGCACACCCACGACACCGCGGGCGGCCAGCTCGCCACCTACCTCGCCGCCATCCAGGCCGGCGTGGACGCCGTCGACGGAGCCGTGGCCTCCATGGCCGGGACGACCTCCCAGCCCTCCCTGTCGGCGCTCGTCGCCGCGACCGACCACTCCGACCGCCCCACCGGGCTCGACCTCCAGGCCGTCGGCGACCTCGAACCGTACTGGGAGGGCGTCCGCCGGATCTACGCCCCCTTCGAAGCCGGCCTCGCCTCGCCCACCGGCCGCGTCTACCACCACGAGATCCCCGGCGGACAGCTGTCCAACCTGCGCACCCAGGCCGTGGCGCTCGGCCTCGGTGACCGCTTCGAGGACATCGAGGCGATGTACGCCGCAGCCGACCGCATCCTCGGCCGCCTGGTGAAGGTCACCCCGTCGTCCAAGGTGGTGGGCGACCTCGCCCTGCACCTGGTCGGCGCGGGCGTGTCCCCGCAGGACTTCGAGGCCGACCCCGACACCTACGACATCCCGGACTCGGTCATCGGGTTCCTGCGCGGCGAACTCGGCACCCCGCCCGGCGGCTGGCCCGAGCCGTTCCGCACCAAGGCCCTCCAGGGCCGCGCCGCCGCCAAGCCCGTGACCGCGCTGACCACCGAGGACCGGGAGGGACTGGAGAAGACCCCCCGCGCCACCCTCAACCGGCTGCTGTTCCCCGGCCCGACCCGCGACTTCGACACCCACCGCCAGGCCTACGGCGACACCAGCGTCCTGGACAGCAAGGACTTCTTCTACGGACTGCGCCCGGCCAAGGAGTACGCCGTCGACCTCGAACCCGGCGTGCGGCTGCTGATCGAACTGCAGGCGGTGGGCGAGGCCGACGAGCGCGGCATGCGCACCGTGATGTCCTCCCTGAATGGCCAGCTCAGGCCGGTCCAGGTCCGCGACCAGGCGGCGGCCTCCGATATCCCGGTCACCGAGAAGGCCGACCGGTCCAAGCCCGGTCATGTCGCGGCGCCGTTCGCGGGCGTGGTGACGCTGGCGGTCGCCGAGGGCGACGAGGTGGCGGCCGGCGCCACGGTCGCCACCATCGAGGCGATGAAGATGGAGGCCACCATCACGGCCCCGCAGGGCGGCCGGGTCAACCGGCTGGCCATCAACCGGATCCAGCAGGTGGAGGGCGGTGACCTGCTCGTCGAGGTGGGCTGAGCCGTGGCCGGGGCGGGCGAGGCCCACCCCGGCAGCCGCTCACTCCCCGGCAGCCGCTCACTCCCGGCCGACGCCCCGCACGCCCAACGGCTGGAGCGTCCGCTCGGGCGGCGGTCGGCGTGAGGGCGGCCGGCAAGCCTTTCCCCGGCAGGGCCACGGTCGGGCCCGCGCGTCGGATCAGCCGCTAGACGGCACGCCCGGGACAGGCCTACGCGTCGGGGGAGGGGCCCGCGCGTCGGACGAGCCGCTCGACCGCACGCCCGGGACAGGCCCACGCGTCGGGTCAGGGGCCTACGCGTCGGCCGTGCCCCTCGGCCGGACCAGCCCGCTCTCGTAGGCCAGGATCGTGGCCTGCACCCGGTCGCGCAGGCCCAACTTGGACAGCAGGGCGTTCACATGGGTCTTCACCGTGCCCGTGGTCACCCCGAGCGCGGCGCCGATCTCGGCGTTGGCCAGCCCCGCCGCGATGTGCAGCAGGACCTCCTTCTCGCGGGGCGTGAGCGCGGACAGCGCACCGGTGACGGCGGGCGGCCGTGGCGCGCCCTGCGCGAAGGTGTCGATCAGCCGGCGGGTCACGGTCGGGGCGAGGATGCCCTCCCCGGCGGCGACGACCCGGATCGCGGACAGCAGTTCCTCGGGGTGGGCGTCCTTGAGCAGGAAACCGGACGCCCCGGCGCGCAACGCCTCGTACACGTAGGCGTCCAGGTCGAAGGTGGTCAGCACCAGCACCCGCGGGCCGTCCGGCGCCGCGGTGACGAGACGGGTCGCGGTGAGGCCGTCCATGCCGGGCATGCGGATGTCCATCAGCACCAGGTCGGGCCGCTCCTCGGCGGCCAGCGCCACGGCCGACGCACCGTCCCCGGCTTCGGCGACCACGGTCAGATCGGGCTCGGCGTCCACGATGGCGGCGAAGCCGGCACGGACCACCGCCTGGTCGTCGACGACCATCACACGCGTGACGACGGGGCCACCTCCAAAACGGGCCCGGACTCACCCGGACCGCCAACAACACCGGTACGATACCGGCCCGTTCGAGGGGACTGCGCCCCGGAGGGTCGCAGGCGTACGGCGTGGACGGTCACGGGGCCGAGAGGCGTCGGCCGGTGCAGGCGGCGTCGATCACGCGGGGAACGCCGACCAGACCGCGGGGGAGAGGGCCAGGCCGCGCGGACCGGCGTCCTCGGCGCCGCCGCCCTTAGCGCCGCCGTCCTTGGCGCCGCCGTCCTTGGTGTCGCGGACCAGGACCCGGCCCGGCGAGTGCACGCGGACCTCCACACAAGCCTCGTCGCGGTCTCGGTGCTGTGACTGCTCTTGTGCCAGCCGTGCGACGGCAGCGGCATGCGGTGCCTCCAGAAGGAGAGAAGCGGCGCGAAGCATCCCTATTCCTCCCCGCCCCGCCGCTCCGGCGCGCTCAGGCCGTGCAGGAGTTCGCGCATGGCGGTCAGTGCCGCGCGGGCCTCGGCGGCCACCTCCTCCAGCCGTCCCTGCCGGGCCCGTTCGACCAGGACGGTCGTGCGCTCCAGCACCGCGTCACGCAACTTCGCCGCCAGCCGCCACCGTTCGGCGTCCGCCGCCCGTTCCGCATGCCACAGCGAGGCGGTGAGCGCGTGGTCGTCGAGGGCCAGGATCCGCAGGCGCCGTCGGCGCACGCCGAGCCCGGCAGCCCACAGGGCGGCGAACACCCCGGCCGTCACCACGGCCAGCGGCACGAACACCACCACGGCGGTGAGGCGTACCGAGCCCGCCCCCGTCAGGTTCCCCTCCACGGCTGCCGTCGCCACCAGCACCGAGGAGAGCGACACCGCCGACACGATCCAGGCCGGCCAGGTACGGTCGGCGCCACCGCCGTAGACCCCGATCGCGTACACGGCCAGCAGTTCGGTGAGGGCCCCCGCGTCGAAGAACTCGGACACCCGCACCGGTACGACGCCCAGGGCGACCGCCGGCGGCCACAGCCACGACGTGGCCAGCACCCCGAGCAGAGCCGCCCACGGCGCGCGCCGGCGCCACAGCAGCGGCAGCGCGTGGACGGTCAGCAGCGCGGCCAGGAAGAGCAGTGCGGGCAGCGCACCGCGCAGGCTCGCGGCCGTCCAGTCCTCCGCGACGACCAGTGCGAACGCCAGGGGCAGCACCGCTCCGGCGAAGACCAGGGCCGGATCGGCCAGCCGCTGCTCCCGCAGCAGGTCCGCCCGGTCGCTCTCCGCGGGCGGGCCCCCGGGCCCGGTGGTTGCCCTTTATCCAATTTCCCGAGCCCCGAGAATAGCAGAAAATCCTTTTGCCTTTCTCTGATAGAAAAA
>NZ_JARGEF010000118.1:0-24009 GCF_033794725.1 Streptomyces sp. ID05-39B
CCGCAACCCCCACTCGCCCTGGGATTTCACAGCGACACCCCGCCCACCCAGCACCGCATCCGCCTCCAGCCCGGCGACCGCATCCTGCTCTACACCGACGGCGTCACCGAAGCCCGCGCACGCAACGGCGATCTCTTCGGTGAAGAGCGCCTCGCCGAGACCGTCATCACCTCGATGGCAGCAGGCCACAACGCCGCAGAAGCCCTGCGCAGCCTCGTCGACCACCTCATGCACTACCAAGAGGGGCAGCGCCGCGACGACGCCACCGTCATGCTGACCGAATGGCACCCTTGACCCCCTTGACCTCCTCCCCCGCGTGAACGTGCAGGTGCCCTACGGCTCGCGCCATGGCGTTTCCCCCTCACGTCCCGGTCATGGACATCCGCTCCGAACCACTCGGCCCGGTGGGCAGGAAGAAGCCGATGCGGCGGGCTCTGCTGTGTCGCGGGACCGGACGGCGCCGTGGAGCACATGCGGATGGTGCCGTCGGCCGTCCTTGTTCCGTACTCAACGTCCGGGCTGCTCAGGAGCTTGCCTGTCCCCGGCCGTGTGGGGCCGGCCGCGGCGCGTGGTCACACCTCAGGAGCGGTGGTGGCCTTGGATTTGACGGCCGGCGCGGATCCGGTGTCCAGGAATTCACGGAGCGCGAAGCCCACCAGCACGATGACCGTGGTCCACACCACGACCATCGTGGTCGGGTAGTTCCACGTGAACAGGACGATCGCGGCGACCACCAGGATCGCGGCCCCGATCCAGCGCTTGAAGCGGTGGACGAACCGTCCGACCGCCCCCAGGCGAAGCCCTTCTGAGACCGCCATGTCCCGCAGGGCGCCGATGCTCCTGCGGCAGCCGTTGCGGATGAGGACGGCGATCCTTGACGGACCGCTGAGGAAGGCACCGACGGCGGTGAGGAGGGCGACGGCACCGAGCGCCCGTACACCGGCGCGCAGGAACTTGATCAGCGCGTCGTACACCGCTCCGGCGGCGGCCGGGGACGCGCCGGAAGGCAGATGGTCGAGGTAGACGTCACGGAAGACGGTGAGGGTGATCCCGAGGACCAGCATGGCCGTGAACACCGCCAACCCGGTCCCGATGAGCGCGTGCCTGCGGTTGAACGCGGTGTACACCCCCGCCGCGGCCACCAGCAGAGCGATGACAGGCAGCCAACTGCCCATGATCTCCAGGACCCGCATATAGGTCTTGATCTTGCCGATGTCCTTCGACTGGACCACCACGAAGTTCGTGTGGACGTCCGGAATCCTCGCGGCCACTCCGAGGCCGGCGCTGACCAACCGCTCCTTGACCTGCGCCACGATCGGTGCCACGTCGATGGCCACCTGGTCGTTCTCCAGCGAGACCGGCCCGTCGGCTTCGCCCGTCAGCGCCTTGTCGACGGCCGAGTGCACCTTGCGGTTGCTCTCCACCCAGACCGTCTCGAAGGCGCTGCTGCTGACCACCCGCTCCACGGTGCCGGCGACCAGTTGCTCCAGACCACTGGTGATCGGTGCGTCCAGGTTGCCGACCAGCTGGGCAGCCTTCGGCGGCACGCCCTTCTCCGACACGGCGTCCTGCAGCTGTTCGACCAACGCGTCCACGTCGATCTGCGCCAGCACCACGTTGGTGACCCTGTCGGTGACCGCCTTGCGTACATCCGGATCGGACGCCAGGGGCGCCACCGTGGCGACGTAGCGGTCTGTGTCCCGCACGATGCTGTTCGCCCAGACCGCGATGACGGACAGCACCGACAGCAGGGCCGCGAGGAGGATCAGCAGTACGGAGCCCGCTGACCGGAAGGGGTGGTGCCGTGCGGCCCGCGGGCGCGCGCCGCCTTCCAGAGCACCCACGCGGTGCCGCAGGTCATCCAGTTCGCTGCGCTCCCGGTTCGAGAGCGGCTCATCACCTGTGTGGGCCATGGGCACCAGAAGATGCGTGCGGTGCCGAACGCGCGACCGGTGTGCGCCCAACGAGTGAACGGACCGGACCCGGCCGCGAGTGGCGCGACCTGAGCCCACCGAACTGCGTGATCACCACCGTCGTCACCCGGCAGCCGACCGTCCTGGCTGAGTTGCGATGGCACGGGTCGAAACGGCGCTACTCGGTGGTTCTCGGGGTGTTGATCCCAGAGGCACGCGTCTTTGCGGGCCGCGACTCCCGGGGCAGTAGCGCTGCCGCGGCCAGGCCGCCGAGGCCGATGACGGCCAGGGTGATCATCGCGGCGGCGTAGGCGCCCTTGGTGAGACCGGCGACGAGGATGGTGCCGGCGATGGCCGTTCCGAAGGATGAGCCGAGATTCGACACGCTGCGGGACAGCCCTGAGATCTCCCCCTGCTGCTCCTCGGGGAAGCTCGACTGCACGACGTTGACGGACGGGGTCAGCATGACGCCCAGGCCGAGGCCGATGAGCAGGAGGCCGGGGACGAAGGCCCAGGCGGTGGCGAAGCTCCCGACAAGGATGATCAGGACGACCACGCCGGCGGTGGAGAAGGCGAAGCCGGCCATGATGAGCGTGCGCTGGGGATGCCGACGAGCCAGGCGCTCGGCGGACAGGGACGTGGCCAGCAGGCCCAGGGTGGCCGCTGTGAAGACGACGCCGGTCTGGACGGCGTCGTAGCCGCGTACGACCTGCAGGTAGGCCGCCACCGTGAACGATGTGCCCATGAGCAGCAGCCATTGGGCGTTCTGGGTGACGAGTCCGAGGTTGGACGTGCGGTTGTCGAACAGGCGCAGGGACAGCAGCGGCTCCCGGCCCGATGCCTCCTTGGCGCGGACGGAGCGGAAGAACCACCAGAGCACGAGTGCGCCGACGGCCAGCAGGACGATCATGAGCCAGATGTCGTTGTCCGCGGCCAGGATGCCCATGACGACGAGGACCAGGCCGACGGCGGACAGGACAGCTCCGGTGGTGTCGAAGGAGCGGGTCGGATCCGGGGGCAGTGGGTCCTCGATGCGCCGGCTGAGTATGACGATCACGCCGATCACCAGGGCCTGGAAGACGAAGGCCGCGCGCCAGCTGATGGCGGTGGTGATGAGTCCGCCGATCAGTGGCCCCGCGGCGGCTCCGATGCCGCCCAGTGCCATGACGACCCCGAACGCGCGGGCGCGGGAGGTGACGTCCGGGTAGAGGAGGGTGGTGAGGATGTAGACGGGTGGGATGAGCAGCGCGGTGCCGATGCCTTCGAGGATCGAGTTGCCGAGGATCAGAACACCGAGTCCCGGGGCTGCCGCGCTCAGCAGGGCTCCGACGGCGTAGACGACGAGGCCGGTCAGGAAGCAGCGCTTGCGGCCGTAGCGGTCGGTCAGTTTGCCGCCGGGGATCATCAGCGCGGCCATCACGAGCAGGAAGACCGTGATCGCCACCTGGACGCCCTGGACGGTCGTGTCCAGGTCTTCGCTGATGTCGTTGATCATCACGTTCATGTTGGACCCGGCGAAGCTGCAGATGAACTGGGCGAGGGCGAGGGCGGCGAGCACCCGTCCGTGCCCCGCAGGCCGCGCGGACCTCGCCGTCTCAGCCACGGGCGTCGCCTCCGCCCCTCTTCTCGTCGGGCACGGTGAGACCGTGGGTCGCCGGATGCCCGTGGTCGCGCAGGCGGGGGCCGGTCTCTGCCTTCTCCAGCTCCTCGTCGAGTGCCATCGCCGCGGTGACCAGGGCGAGATGGGTGAACGCCTGGGGGAAGTTCCCGAGTTGCTCGCCCGAGGGGCCGATCTCCTCGGCGAAGAGGCCTACGTGGTTGGCGTAGGTGAGCATCTTGTCGAAGGCGTGGCGGGCCTGGTTGAGCCTGCCGCTGCGGGCGAGCGCCTCGACGTAGAAGAAGCTGCACAGATTGAAGGTGCCTTCGGAGCCGCGGAGGCCGTCGGGGGAGGCTTTCGGGTCGTAGCGGTAGACGAGGCTGTCGCTGACCAGCTCCTCGTCCATGGCGTCCAGGGTGCTGAGCCAGTCCGGATCGTGCGGTGAGACGAATCCGACCCTCGGCATGAGCAGGAGCGAGGCGTCCAGGACGTCGGTGTCGTAGTGCTGCACGAATGCCTGCCGCTTGTCGTGCCAGCCGCGTTCGATGATCTGGCGGAAGACGGCGTCCCGTGCGTCGGTCCAGCGAGCCACGTCGGCGGGACGGGAGAAATCGGTGGCCGCGCGGACTCCGCGGTCGAACGCCACCCAGGTCATCAGGCGGCTGTAGGTGAAGTTCTGACGACCGCCCCGCGTCTCCCAGATGCCTTCGTCGGGCTGATCCCAGTGGTCGGCGAGCCAGTCCAGGACGCCGCTCAGCGCCTTCCACCCACGGATCGCGCCGATGTCGCCGCCGACGATCAAGGCGTCCGACGCCTCGCCGTAGATGTCGAGTTGGAGTTGGTCGGCCGCCGCGTTGCCCGCCCGTACGGGACGGGACCCCAGGTAGCCCTCCAGGTGGTCGAGGCTCTCTTCGGTCAGGTGGGGGTTGCCGTCGATGCGGTACATGATCTGAAGCGGGTCCGCCGAGACGGAGTCGCCGGTCTCGATGCGTTCGCGCAGCCAGTGGCGGAAGGCGTGCGCTTCCTCCTGAAAGCCCAGGTCGATCAGGGCTCTGACGGACAGCGAGGCGTCACGAACCCATGTGTAGCGGTAGTCCCAGTTGCGCTCGCCTCCGATCTGCTCGGGCAGTCCCATGGTGGCCGCCGCGATGGGCGCGCCGGTGGGGGCGTAGGTGAGCAGCTTGAGCGTGATCGCCGAGCGGTTGACGATGTCCTGCCAGCGACCGCGGTAGGTGCAGGAACGCAGCCACGACAGCCAGAACGTCCGGCACGTCTCGAGTGCCTCGGCGACCCCGTCCAGGGAGGGGGGAGGCGGGACCGGATCGCCGCTCGCCGTACTGGTCAGCACTACGGCGGCTGCCTGACCTGCGGACAGGGTGAAGCGGGCGGTGATGTCGTTGCCGTCGGAGAGGAGCGCGACACCTGCGGTGGACTGAAGATGCAGGTCCGTCCCCGGGCCACGGAAGAGCACGCAGTGTTCATCGGTCCGCGACAGCGTGTGCGAGGCACGGCCGTAGTCGAAGCGCGGCTGGCAGGTGAGGGCGAAGGGCAGACTGCCGCGGACGACCCGCGCCACTCTTACCAGACAGTGTGTGTCCGTCGCGGCCGAGGAGTCGATGGGCACCATGAAGTCGGCCACCTCGCCGACTCCGCCGGGCGCCATGAAGCGGGTGACCAGGACGGCCGTGTCGGACAGGTACAGCTGCCGCACGGTCATGCCGTCGCCGTCCGGGAACTCCGCAGCGAGACGACAGTGCCCTCCGCGTTCGCTGTCCAGGAGCGCGGCGAAGATGCTGGGCGAGTCGAAACGGGGCGTGCACCACCAGTCGACCGTTCCGGCGGACGACACCAGAGCGGCGGTCTGGAGATCGCCGACCATGCCGTGTTCCGCGATGGGCGGATACCGGTTCATGAGATCTCCCTGCTCGGTCCGACGCTTCGGCAGTTGGGCAGACACACGACAACCACCTGTCCGCGCCAAGCGTTCACCCGCACCCACGACCGCGGCCTCACCCACCACGGGTGAAACCGTCTGACGCAGCTGCGCCGAGGCGACGTCCCCCGCACCCACGGAGGTCGAGCAGATCCGTCTTCCGCCGCTCCTCGGTACGCGACGCACGCACGGCACGGGAAAGACGCAGGACCTTGACGAAGGCCGTGGGTCTCAGGGTCGTACCTCGGCATCCGGGGCGCGTGCCGGCAGGGCGGAGCGGGCGCCGACGGCGGGGGCCAGGGCGATGGCCACGGCGGTGAAGGCGAGGACGACGATCATGGCGGGGCGCAGGCCGTAGTGGTCGCCCAGGAAGCCCAGGCCGGGAGGTCCGACGAGGAAGGCGACGTAGCCGATCATGGCGACGAGGCTGACGCGGGCCGCCGCGTCGGGGCCGGAGTCACCGGCCGCCGAGAGAGCGACGGGGAAGCCCAGCGAGGCTCCGACGCCCCAGAACAGCACCGCGACGCCCGCCAGCACCGCGGAGTCGGCGAAGACGACCACGGCGATGCCGAGGGTCGCGGAGATGGCGCTGGCCCGGACGACGGGCGTGCGGCCGAGGCGGTCGATGAGGAACCCGCCGCCGAAGCGGCCGATGGTCATGGCGGCGGCGAAGCCCGTGTAGACGGCCGAACCCAGGGCGGGGTCCACGTCGTGCCCGTCGACCATGAGCAGGGGCAGCCAGTCGTTCGCGGCCCCCTCGGCCAGCGCCATGGCCAGGATGACGCCGCCGATCAGCAGCAGTCGTCGGTCCTTCCACACCCTCCCCCGGGCCGGCGCGGTAGCGCCCTCGGGCTGCCGGTCCTCGCCCGGGGACTCTGCCACCGCACGGGGGATGGCGCGGAAGGCATGGGCGAACATGGCGGCCGTGACGGCGACGACGGCGGCCAGATGCCACTGCACCGGGACGGCGACCGCGGTGCACAGGATGCCGAACGCGGCTCCCACGACGGTGCCCAGGCTGAAGAAGCCGTGGAGCGTGGGCAGGACCGTTCGCCCGGTGATCTGTTCGACCTCGGCCCCGTCGATGTTGACCGCGACCTCTCCCCCGCCCATTCCGGCACCGAAGAGGAACAGTCCGGCCGTCACGACGGGCGCGGAGGCGAGCATCGCCCCGGCGCCGACGACCCCCATGCTGAGGATGATCAGCAGCGTCCCCGCACCCATCACGGGCCGGTTGCCGAACCTGGCCACCAGCGCCCCGGAACTGAGGATGCCGATCATGGAGCCCACGGACAGCCCGAACAGGATGATCCCCATCTGCGCGGTGGATGCGCCGAGTTGGTCTCTGATGTCGGGCGTCCGCGTCACCCAGGAGGCGATCGACAGACCGGGTACCAGAAAGAGGAGGAACAGTGCCGCTCGACGGCGGCGGGTGGCCAGGTCCATTGATGAGATGTTCTTTTCCCGCGAGTGCGGCAGGGCGAGCTTGCCCGGCGCTGAGTACGTACGAACGTACACGCCGGTGATGGGCCGGGGAAGAAGATCACCGAGCGCGAGGGTGCGCCGGCGGAGCTGCGGATCGATCGGGAGACGGCGCCCACGGCCGCCTCCTGGCCGTCGGCCCAAGCGGTGCTGCAGGAGTGGTACCGCAATTCCCACTCCGGGCTCAGGATCGCGTCGAGCATCGCGAGCGAACGGCACAGGTCCCGCAGATCGGCGATGCCGGGAAGCCGGCGAGCCACGTCGTGGACAGTCACGCGGGTCCCATCCACCGGCACGGGCATGGGCTCCGCCTCTGCCGGTGCCGCCTTCGCGCGGGGCGCCGTCGGGCGTCGCCGGAGGTCAGCTCCACCGCTGCCCGAGCCGGAGTTCGGGTCGCGTCAGAGCCCGGGAGGCAGCACGCAGAACTCATGGCCGTCGGGGCCGGCCATCACCACCCAACCGACCTCTCCCTGGCCGATGTCGATCCGTTTCGCCCCGAGGGAGACGAGACGGTCGACCTCCGCCTGCTGATCGCCGTCCGCAGGCGGGGCGATGTCGAAGTGCAGCCGGTTCTTGCCGGTCTTCGTCATGAGTGGCGGACCGCCCCACGTGATCTTGGGACCACCGTGCGGCGAGCGGATCGCGGTCTCCTGGTCCTGGTCCCAGACCAGCGGCCAGTCCAGCGCCCGGCTCCAGAAGTAGCCTTCCTCCTGCGACCCGTCGCAGGCCAGCGCGCCGATGAATCCGCAGTCCGCGAGGAAGTTGTTGCCCGGCGCGACGACGCAGAACTCGTTGCCCTCCGGGTCGGCGAGCACCACGTGCCCCTCCTCCGGGAGTTGACCGATGTCGATGTGCCGGGCGCCGAGTTCGAGGGCCTTGGCCACGATCTGCCGCTGGTCCTCGGGGGACTGGCTCGTCAGATCGAAGTGGGTCTGGTTCGGGCCCGTCTTCTGCTCCCGCGTCGGCAGAAACCGCATCCGGAAACCGGTGTCGTCGTTCGGCAGGAGCGCTATTCCGCCGTGGGGGTCGTGGATCGTCTCCCAGTCGAGGAAGCCGGCCCAGAAACGCGCGAGGCGGGACGGGTCGTTCGCGTCGAAGGTGAGCGCGTGGAGGTATGAGGTCATGTTCGGGCGTCTCCGGTCTGCCGGCTCCCGTCGTCTCACCGCCCGTTCGCAAGGAAAGGGCAGGACAGGGAAGTTCACCGGCGAGAGGGCTTGTTCGTTCAGGTGGTGGGAGGACGCTGCCGACCCTGCCCAGGAGTCGGCGACGGGTCAACTCATTAACGGCTCGCCGCGTCAGAGGCTGGTTCAGAGGCTGGTGAGGAGGTCGTCCAGCGGGGCCGGCACCTGCTCGGGGGCGAGGGCCTCGACCAGAAGATGGCCGTAGCGGATCTTGCGGCCCTTCTTCGTGCCCAGGAAGCGACGCAACTGCTGCTGCCAGGGCCGACCGTGCTGTGCGGGCTGGTTCAGGAAGGTCTGCCAGGCACGGATGTCGCCCTCGTCCCTGATCACCTCCTCCACCTTGGCCGGGCCCAGCGCTCGGATGAGTTCCTCCTCCAGGTCGCTCACGCACACGAAGAAGTCCCGGCGCGGCGCCCCTGCCCGCTCCAGGCCGCGGTCGTAGAAGGGCTGCTCGCGCTCGTCGCAGAGTCCGGCCAGGCGCAGGGCGAGTCCGGGCGGGCCGAGGAGGCCTGCGTAGCGGCCGACGCTCATCGCTCCGCCCATCGGCACGACGCACACTCCCTCGGCGGCCAGGTCCCGGCCACGCCGTGCGGCCAGCGTCTCGACGGCGGCGAGGTCGCTCGGACCCTCCAGCAGCACCGCGGTGCGCACCCCGAGTCGCACGGCCAGCTCACGCGCCGCCTCGCCGGGACCGCCGGCCGCCCAGTCGGTCACCTCGTCCCGGAACGCCCGCATGTCCGCCATGCTGCGAGTCTGCACCAAGACAGATGTGCGGGCACGGAATTTACCGACGCCCTGCGTCGACGCCTCCGCGTCCTCGACGGCGAGGAATGCCGGTGCTCCCTGGGATCGGGCGGTGACTCCACCGGCCTGGCGGCCTACGGCACCTGATCACATGCGCCGCACATACGCGGCCCGCCACTGCGGCGACGGGCCCGACCTGAGCTCCGTCCAGTACGCCCGGCCGTCAACGGTCAACGATCTTTCCTGCTCGGACAGTCCAGAACGACACCACGCGACGGACCGCCATCGTTTCGTGAGGAACCTCCACCTCGGAGACGACGACGTCGCCGGTCGGCAGGAGCCGCAGAACCTTGATCGCCCAGCCTTGCGGATACTCCGACTCGACGCTCGGGGTGTTTCCGCCGCCCTCGATCCGCTCGCCGCTGACCGGCCACTCCACCACCACGTCCTCGGCGAGCAACTCACCGAGTCCCTTCCAGTCCCGGGCCCGCATGCGGTCCCAGAATTCCTCAGTGCTTCGGCGACCGCGCCTGCCTCGCCCGCCTCGTCCGCCGCCACCACCACCACCACCACCACCACCAGCGCCACCATCTACCCTCCGACCGGCAACGGTGAGCAGCGGCGCGGAGACATCCAGAAAGAACTTTGCGCGGTGATGTCGAAATCCCGTGGCCGGCTCCGTCCCCGTAGTGAAAGCGACCACAATGGGTCGCACGAACATCGAGGAGAACCACGATGGCCAAGTACCTGCTGCTCAAGCACTACCGCGGCGCCCCGGCCGCGGTGAACGACGTCCCCATGGACCAGTGGACGCCGGAGGAGATCACGGCCCACATGCAGTACATGCACGACTTCGCGGCACGGCTGGAGGGTACCGGCGAGTTCGTCGACGGTCAGGCGCTCGCCCCCGAGGGGACGTTCGTCCGGTACGACGGCGAGGGCCGCCCGCCGGTCACCGACGGCCCGTTCGCCGAGACCAAGGACCTCATCGCCGGCTGGATGGTCATCGACGTCGACAGCTACGAGCGCGCCGTCGAACTGGCCGGGGAGCTGTCGGCCGCCCCCGGCGCGGGTGGCAAGCCGATCCACGAATGGCTGGAGCTGCGCCCGTTCCTGGCCGCGCCGCCCACCATCACGGAGTGACCCCGAGGTGAACGAAGTACTCCTGCGGAGTCTCACCCCGGGCGTCCTCGGGATCCTCGTCCGCCGCGGAGCCGACTTCGCGGCGGCCGAGGACGCCGTACAGGACGCGCTGGTCGAGGCGGTCCGGGCCTGGCCGGCCGATCCGCCACGGGATCCGAAGGGCTGGCTGGTCACGGTCGCCTGGCGCCGGTTCCTCGACGCGACCCGCGCGGACGCCGCCCGGCGCCGGCGGGAGGACCGCGTCGAGGAGGAGCCGGCCCCCGGGCCGGCTCCCGCGGCGGACGACACGCTCCAGCTGTACTTCCTGTGCGCCCACCCCTCGCTGACCCCGTCCTCCGCGGTCGCGCTCACGCTGCGCGCCGTGGGCGGTCTCACCACGCGCCAGATCGCCGAGGCCTACCTGGTGCCCGAGGCGACGATGGCGCAGCGGATCAGCCGGGCCAAGCGCACCGTCTCCGGCGTGCGGTTCGACCAGCCGGGCGACGTCGCCACCGTGCTGCGCGTCCTCTACCTCGTCTTCAACGAGGGCTACTCCGGCGACGTCGACCTCGCCGCCGAGGCCATCCGGCTCACCCGGCAGCTCGCGGCCTCGATCGACCACCCCGAGACGGCGGGGCTGCTCGCCCTCATGCTGCTCCACCACGCCCGGCGCACCGCCCGGACCGCACCGGACGGCAGCCTCGTGCCGCTCGCCGAGCAGGACCGCGGCCGGTGGGACACCCGGGCGATCGCCGAGGGCGTGGAGATCCTCCAGGCGGCCCTCGCCCGCGAGCGGCTGGGTGAGTTCCAGGCCCAGGCCGCCATCGCGGCACTGCACGCCGACGCACCCACCGCCGAGGAGACCGACTGGGTGCAGATCGTCGAGTGGTACGACGAGTTGGCGCGCCTGACCGACAGCCCGGTCGTGCGCCTCAACCGTGCGGTGGCCGTCGGCGAGGCCGACGGACCACGCGCCGGCCTGGCGGCGCTCGCGGCGCTGGACGCCTCGCTGCCCCGGTACACCGCGGTGGCGGCGTATCTCCACGAGTGCGACGGCGACCTGGCGACCGCGGCACGGCTGTACGCGGAGGCTGCCCGAAAGGCCCCCAACCTCGCCGAACGCGACCACCTGACACGCCAGGCCGCCCGGCTCAACACCCGCGGGCCGCGCTGAGGAGGTCCGCGGACGCGGCGACGCCCCCGGCTCGCGGGTGACCAGGCACTGCGGATGACGCCGCCACTCACCGCCTGCCGGGCTGCTGCTGCTGCCCTACTTCCGCCGCGTGTACCCCGCGCCGGGCTCGGCCGTCCCGGCCTCGGATCCGGCGCTCTCGGCCGTGGCGGTGTCGGATACGGCACCGTCCTCGGCCGCGATGCGGTCCAGCCACTCGCCCAGCAACGTGCGTTCCCCGGAGGTCAGGGACCGCACTCCGTCGCGCATCAGTGACTTGAGGGCAACGGCGTGCACGGCCGCGGAGTGGGCGCCGGTGCCCGGCCGGGCGACGACGTCATCGTCGGCGGGGGCCAGCACGGAGTCCAGGACGGCTTCCCGCACGGTCTCGGAGAGACCTTCGTGGTGGGAGAGCCGGCCGTCGGCCTGCGCCGCGATGAGGGTGAGCGTCACCCCCATTCCCGCCGAGTGGATCATCGTCGCGGCCGGCTCGACGCCCGTCCGCAGCCGGCCGGCCCTGGCCACCCGTTCGACGATGTCCAGCAGCACCTGCTGGGCTTCGCCCGTGACGGCGAACTGCCGGCCGGGCCCCGGCTCGGTGTACAGCAGCCGGTAGAGCGCGGGATTGGCCAGTCCGAAGGCCACGTGCATGTCCCAGCCGTTCCTCAGCCGCGCCACGGGGTCGCCGTTGTCCTCCTGGGCCTGCTTGGCGGCCAGATAGGAGGCGTATCCCTGCCGGGCGACCTCGTCGAGCAGCCCCTGCATGTCGCCGAAGTGCCGGTAGATGGTCTGCGCCTGCACGCCTGCGGCGGCGCTGACGGCGCGCGTGGACACCGCGTCCCGTCCGCCCTCGGCCAGCAGGGCCGTCGCGGACCGCAGGATCCGCTCGCGGGGCTGGGTTGTCATCGTGTCGCCCGTCGCCATGCATCGATGCTAACACTTTCACCACCTCATCGATGTGTTAGCGTTGATGTGTCAGAACAGTTAGCGGCGATGCGGCAGAGTGTCGCCCAACCGGGCATCCGAGCCACCGGCCGCTCCCCGGCCATACCTCGCGAAGGACGGATCACCATGACCGGCACCTCCCCCACCCGCGTCGCCCTGGTCACCGGCGGCTCCGGCGGCATCGGCCGCGCCGTCGCCGAGCGCCTCGCCAAGGACGGCATCGCCGTCGGCGTCCATTACGCGGGCAACAAGTCCCGCGCCGACGACACCGTCACCGCGATCACCGCGGCGGGCGGCCGGGCGACCGCGGTCGGCGGCGACATCGCCGACGAGAACGCCATGGCGGAGGCCTTCGGCGCCGTGGAGCGGGAGTACGGCGGCATCGACGTCGTCGTCAACACGGCGGGCGTCATGCTGCTCTCACCGGTCGCCACCCTGGACCTGGACGACCTGGACAGGATGCACCGCACCAACATCCGCGGCACCTTCGTGGTCTCCCAGCAGGCGGCACGGCGGATCCGCGCCGGCGGCTCCGTCATCAACTTCTCGACCTCGGTCACCCGCCTGCGGCTCCCCGCCTACGGCGCCTACGCGGCGAGCAAGGCCGCCGTCGAGGCCATGACCCTCGTCCTGGCCCGCGAACTGCGCGGCAAGGACATCACCGTCAACGCCGTGGCCCCCGGTCCCACCGCCACGCCCCTCTTCCTGGACGGCAAGGACCAGGCCACGATCGACAACCTGGCCCAGGCTGCACCGCTGGAGCGCCTGGGCACGCCCGAGGACATCGCCGAGACCGTCGCCTTCCTCGCGGGCCCCGCCCGCTGGATCAACGGACAGGTCCTGTACGCCAACGGGGGCCTGGCCTGACGGCCTGACGCGGCCCCTCGCTCTGCCAGGTACGACGATCGACGTCTCCACGCCCCAGCGGGCCGGCTCGGCGGCGTAGCAGCCTCCCGATGCGCGACGCCGGGCACGCCGGGACGGAGGAAACGGGTCACCTGCCAGGTCACGGGCTGGGCGGGAACGCCCGCAGCTCCGAGTCCGTCGCCGTCTCGGCGAGCCGGACGATCACCTGGTGCCCGCCGGCCAGGGCCGCCCTCGCCGTCGCGCACCGGTCGTCCCGGTCGAGAAGGGCCCGGTAGCCGTCCCGGTACGCCCGCCAGCGATGAACGGGGGCGATGGAACCCACGTCACCGCCCTCCCCCCTACAGCCCGAAGAGCCGCGCACCGTTCTCGTAACACACCCCGCGCAACCACTCGTCACCCAGCCCGAGCCGTTCCAGGGCGTCGAGCTGATGGACGTAGGGATACGGGATGTTGGGGAAGTCGGACCCGAGGAGGATGCGATCCCCGAGGTCGGCGAGCCGGCCCAACTCCCTCGCCGGGAAGGGGCTGAGCCGCTCGCTGAAGTCCGTGAACGCCATGGTCGTGTCGAGGCGCACCTCGGGGTAGCGCTCGGCCAGGTCCAGGAAGTCGGTGTACTCCGGCATCCCCATGTGCGCCACGACCAGAGGCAGGCGCGGATGCCGGGCGAGCAGCCGCCCCACCGGCTCCGGTCCGGTGTGTTTGCCCGGAGCCGGACCCGAACCGCAGTGCATGACGACGGGCACGCCCGCCTCGGCCAGCATGCCCCACACCGGATCGAGCAGCTCGTGCGTCGGGTCGTACGCCCCCACCTGCACATGGGACTTGAACACCCGCGCCCCCGCCTCGACCGCCGCGCGCACGTACTCCGCGACTCCTTCCTCGGGGAAGAGCGTGGCCGTGTGCAGGCAGTCGGGTGTGCGGGCCGCGAAGCCGGCGGCCCACCCGTTCAGCCAGGCCGCCATGCCGGCCTTGTGCGGATAGAGCATGGCGGTGAACGCGCGCACCCCGAACCGCCGCAGCAGCGCGACCCGTTCGTCCTCCTCGTGCCGATAGGTGATGCCCCACTCGATGCCGGTCATCGGGCCGACGGCGTCGAAGTACTCCCAGACCTTGCGCAGCACCCGTTCCGGCATGAAGTGCGTGTGTACGTCGATGAGTCCGGGCACCCCGATACGCCGCCGGAACCTCTCGACAGCCTCCACCTCACCCACAGGCCCGGTTCCTCCCGACGTCACACCACACGAGGCCACTGCTCGGGCAAGGGCCCGTACCTCAGGAAACCCAAGGTAACCGCTGTGCCTCGGCCGAGGGCGTCCGGGTCGGTGCAATGGCCGTGGGCGACGGAAGGAGCGACGGTCAGTCCGCCAGGTCGGCCTTGCCGAACAGGACGGCGTAGCTGGAGGGGAGCTGACTGATGACCTGGTTCAGTTCGCCGCCGGAGACCGCGTCGGCCACGGTGCACAGCACGGCGCTCGCGTCCCACTGGGCGGTACGGGGCCGGGCTCCGGTGCGCTCGGCCACCCGGCGGTAGAACTCCTCGATGCCGAAGTTCTCCGCCCGCTCGCGCTCCACAGCGGCCAGTTTCTGCCCGAGCGGCGCCGGCAGCTGTGAGGCGAGATCCTTCACCTCGCCGGGGCTGATCCGTTCCGACAGAACATCCAGTACCTGCTCCGCGATGTGCTGGGCTTCGTCCTGGCCGGTGTACTCGCCGCGCTCCCGCACACGGGCGAGGAATTCGTCGCGTTTCATGGTCACCTCGCTTTCTCCGAACCGTGCCCGGCACGTGCTCTGCTGTCGGGCCCCGAGCCCGGGTACCCACGCGGTCTCCACGGTCACGGTCAACGGGCACGGTCACGGTTCACAGGCGCGGCGACGGGCACGGCACGGCGGGGAACTGAACATCGCCCCGGACGGCGGCGTGGACTGGTCCGGCGACTTCCTGGCCGGCTTCGACCTGTGCGTGGCCTCGGTGCACTCGCACTTCGACCAGGGCCGCGAGGCGCTGACCCGCCGCCTCGTCCGGGCCGGCGAGAACCCGTACGTCAATGTCATCGGCCACCCCACCACGCGCGTCCTCGGCAAGCGGCCGGGCATAGACGCCGACCTCGACCAGGTCTTCGCCGCCTGTGCCCGCACCGGTACGGCCCTCGAGGTCAACGCCCACCCGGACCGGCTCGACCTGCGCGACGAGGACATCCTGCGGGCCAGGCGGCACGGCGTGAAGTTCGCGATCGACAGCGACGCCCACTCCCTCCTCCACCTGGCCCACATGCGGTACGGCGTGGGTACGGCGCAGCGCGGCTGGCTCACCAAGGAGGACGTGATCAACACCTGGCCGTACAGGCGGCTGCGACGCTTCCTGGACAAGGGCGGCCGGCGTCGGCGGAACTCCGCGGCATGACGAGACGGCTCGGACCGTACGCCGGCCCGGACCAACCCGTACCAGCCCGGACCGGAACCGGCCCAACGGCGGTGCGGAGCCCCGCGCCGGTTTGCCGCCGACGGTGTGGGTTACGCGGGCGGTGCCATGCGCCGCCGACGCAGAACCGGAGGTTCCCATGACCAGGCAGATACGCGACGTGATGTCACCCGGCACGGCCGCCGTCGAACCCATGACCACCGTGGCGCGTGCCGCCCGTCTGATGCGCGAGCAGGACATCGGCGATGTCCTGGTGACGTACGACTGTGATCTGTTCGGCGTGCTCACCGACCGGGACATCGTGATCCGGGCCGTCGCCGAGGGTCTCGACCCGGCCGAGACGACGGTCGGCGCGGTGTGCACCCGCCCGCCGGTGGTGACCCTGGCGCCGGACGACAGCACGGATCGCGCGATCGAGCTGATGCGGCGGCACGCCGTGCGCCGCCTCCCGGTCGTCGAGCACGGCGGCTGCCCGGTCGGGATCGTCAGCCTCGGCGACCTCGCCGTCACCGAGGACCCGCACGCGGCCATGGTCGGCGTCAGCGAGGCGGCCCCGAACCGTTGACCCGAACCGCCGTTGACCCGAACCGTCGCCCCGCCCCCGACGGTGCCCGTCAGTGCCCTTCGGTGCCCGCCCGCCCTCGGCACCTGCCGATTCCTGTTGCGTAGGGGGACGCCGCATGGGCGAATCCAGCCACGGGTACCGGGAGGGTGAGGGCACGCGCCGCCCGGCGCATCCGGCACCCGGCGATCCGGGCGGTCCGGCTGGGGCCACGATGGGGTGAAGCGATGCGCGACGACAGCATCCCCGACGAACTGCTCGTGGCGGCCGCCCAGGAAGCCCTGCGCGACCTCAACCGCACGCCCGACAACCGGGCCGTGCTGGACACGCTCGTCGCCTGCGACATCCTGGTTCCGGAGCCCGTCGAGTTCGTCGCCCGCCATTCTCCGAAGGACGGCCGGCTGACCCTCCCGGTGATCGACGATCCGCCGCAGCCCCATACGGTTCCCGTCTTCACGTCGGTGCCACGCATGCTCCAGACGCTGCCGGACGTACGCCTCGGCCATCAGGTGCAGCTCGGCCTGCTGGCGGCCAACTGGCCCACCGACGAGGAACTGGCGCTCGCCATCGACCTCGGCCACCCCGACGCCGTGATCTTCGCCGGGCCGGATGTGCACAACCTCCTCGTACCGCCCTGGCGGTGACCCGGCCCGGTCCGGCCGAAGGTGCTGACCGCCTGCGCTGATCAGCTCGTCCGTGACCCACCGGGCGACGTCGGCGGGATACGGCGCCGGCAGCCCGAGGACGATGTGCCGGAAACCGGCGTCGGTCGCCTCGCCGATGTCAGCGGCGCCGCAGAGCCGGGTCGAGCAACGCGGGCGGGGTGTCGAACTTCTCGTGAGCGGCCAGGTCGGTGCCGGGGGCGACGACGGCGTCGATCGCGTCGAGAACGTCGGCGGAGAGCGCGGTGTCCGCGGCGGCGAGTTGCGAGTGCAGGTGGTCGAGTGTGCGGGGACCGATGAGGGCGCTGGTCACCGCGGGATGCGCGGTCACGAAGCCGAGCGCGAGCTGGATCATGGTCAGTCCGGCGTCATCGGCGACCTGTGCCAGTTGCTCGACGGCATCGAGCCTGGCCCGGTTGGCCGGGACGGTGATGTCGAAGCGTTGCGGCATGAACGTCGAGCGGCTGGTGGCGATCTCCCGGCCCGCACGGACCGCGCCCGACAGCCAGCCCGAGGCCAGCGGGCTCCACACCAGTACGCCGAGCCCGTACTGCTCGGTCACGGGAAGCACATGGCTCTCGATCCCGCGCTGAAGTATGGAGTAGCTGGGCTGTTCGGTGACGTAACGGCCCAGGCGGTGCTCGCGCGCGGCCCACTGCGCCTGCACGATGCGGTGGGCGGGAAACGTCGAGGAACCGAAGTAGCGGATCTTTCCCTCACGCTGGAGGTCGGTCAACGCCGACAGGGTCTCCTCGTCACTGGTGGTCGGATCCCAGCGGTGCATCTGGTAGAGATCGACGTGGTCGACTCCGAGACGGCGCAGGCTGTCGTCCAGCGCGGTGACCAGCCAGCGGCGCGAACTCCCACGGTGGTTGCGCTCGTCGCCCATCGGCATGGTGGCCTTCGTCGCCAGCACGATGTCGTCGCGGCGGCCGGCGATGGCCTTGCCGACCATCTCCTCGGACTCGCCGTCGCTGTACATGTCGGCGGTGTCGATGAGGTTGATCCCGGCGTCGAGGGCGGCGTCGACGATGGCGGTTGCCTCGGCCTGGGTGGTGCGCCCGATCGCGCCGAAGTTCATCGCGCCGAGCGCGAGGGAGCTGACCTGTACACCGGTGCGGCCCAGGGTGCGGTACTGCATGACCGTGTCTCCTCCAGGAAGGGTGAAGCGTGGTGGCGATGCATGGCTTGGTCGCAGGTCCCGGCTCTGACATCATGAGCAAACGGAACCTCGTTCCGGAAAAGACGATACGGAACAGCGTTCCGCTTTGCAAGGTCGGTACGGAAGGAGCCGCGCGGTGAGCGACAGCGACGAGCGCGCAGGAACAGGACAAGCGGCGCATTCCAAGCGAAAAGACGCGCGGCGCAACAAGGAGAGCCTTCTCGACGCGGCCGCGGCCGTCTTCGTCACGTCAGGCGTGGAGGCGCCGGTCCGCGACATCGCGGCTCGGGCCGGCGTCGGACTGGGCACGATCTACCGTCATTTCCCGACGCGGGCGGACCTCATCATCGCCGTCTACCGGCACCAGGTCGAGGCCTGCGCCGAAGCCGGACCCGCCCTGCTGGCGGCAGGCCCGACCCCGCATGCCGCCCTGGGGCAGTGGGTCAACCTCTTCGTCGACTTCCTGGTCACCAAGCACGGACTCGCCGCCGTGCTCCAGTCCGACGATGCCGGCTTCGACACGCTGCACGCCTATTTCCTCGACCGTCTCGTCCCCGTGTGCGCAGAACTCCTCGAAGCCGCGGCCTCCGCCGGCGAGATCCGCTCCGACCTGGAGGCCTACGAGCTGATGCGAGGCGTCGGAAACCTCTGCATCGGCGCGGAAACCGATTCCCGCTACGACGCACGCCGACTGGTCGACGTCCTCATCGCGGGACTCAGGCCTGTCTGACAATTCCGCCCGCCGCGCGACGCCGATGCCCGCTCCGCCACTGCCTCAAAGGCGTGGAGGTGCCCCACTCCCCGCACCGGCGCCGACCCGGGTACGTCCGGCACGAGGGTCCACGCCCGGCACCGCCCCGGACTTCGGCCGGCGGACCCCCAGAGCACGCACCTGGCGCCGCGCGGCCGCCGCGACGGGCGCACGATTCTGAGCGGCAAGCCCTCCAGGGCCTGTGGCGAAAGTGGATCTTGGTCGTGGATGATCACGCCCTGTGGGGTGTCGTGATCTGGTGAATGGACAGTGGGCCCGGCTTGAGCGACTGCGCCACTTTCGCCACAGGCCCTAACGGTCCAGCCCGTGCCCGTCAAAGGTGTCGGGAACGGGCAGCGTGTCCCAGCGGGTGATCGGCCAGGCCTTCACGATGGCGCGTCCGACTACCTCATCGACCGGAACCATGCCGTGGTGCCTGTCGCTCTGGTGGTATCGCGAGTCACTCGACGCCTGACGGTGGTCACCCATGACCCAGATGTAGCCCCGCGGGACCTCGACCTCGAACCGGCCGCCGTCCTCGTCGTCGGTGCACGGCGTGTTGCCGGCGTAGACGTACGGCTCGCTCAGTGGCTGGCCGTTGACCTTCAGCGGGCCGGTCCCGGTGCACTCGACCGTGTCTCCGCCGACCCCTATCACGCGCTTGATCAGATCCTTCTCGTCCACGGAGGGCATGAGGCCGATCCAGCCGAGGAAGGTCTGTGCGGCGTTCGGCTCGCGTGTCGACACGTCTTTGAGCCACCCGTCCGGGTCGTGGAAGACGACGACCTCGCCGCGCTCCGGCTCGGAGCCGAACCACGGGGTGAGCTTGTCGACCAGGACGCGGTCGCCCTTCTGGAGGGTGTTCTGCATCGATTCCGAAGGGATCGAGAACGCCTGCAGCAGGAAGGTCTTGATCAGCAGCGCCAGCACGAGCGCGATACCGACGAGGATGGGCAGCTCCGCCCAGAAGGAACGTCTTCTCTTCGCCTCCGGGGCCGCGGCGGCCGCGGCCACACGGTGCCCGCCGTCCTCCTCGCCGTCCCGTCCGGAACCTGCGCCCACCGCGGCATCCCCCACGCCAACTCCTTACTCCGGGCGGCCCTCTGCCCCCGTACACAGCGCGGGCCCATCACTGCCCTGACGAGCGAGTTGCGCAGGTCTCGGGAGCCGAGCATCGCCTTGGGATCTTCGGGGGCAAGCCTATGCGACACCGCCAAAGCCGCTTTCCCCTGTGCGGCAGGCACCCGCAGGACGGTCGGTCAGGCCGTGCTGAGCACCATGCGGAAGCGGGCGGAGCCGGCGAGCATTCTGACAGGCCGCGCCGGCCTCCCTCAGCGGCACGGTCTCCACCACCGGACGGATCCCGTGCAGGACGCTGGGCCGTCCGGCCTCCTGACGCCGTCCGGCGCGAGAGCACGTTTCTCCCACCACCACACGGTCGGCCCGGCAACACGTACGGCCGGGCCCCCGCGTCGAAAGGCCGGTCACCCGCTTCCGGGGCTCCGGTCGTCGGGGAGTGCCCTTGGGGTGACGGCGTCGGCCTTGGCCGCGTCGGCCAGGGCCTCGGCAGCCGCTTCCGCGGCCTGCGCGGCGTCGCTGGCGGCCTGGGCCGCCCCGTCGTCGGAGACCTTCGCGCGCGTGGCCGGCGACTGGGGCAGCACCTCGCTGAACGCCCGTGACACGTCAGAGAGTGCCGAGGTGATCTCGCTGGGGATCACCCAGAAGTTGTTGCCCGACCCCTGCGCGAGCTGGGGCAGCGCCTGGAGGTACTGGTAGGCGAGCAGCTTGGGGTCGGGATCGTTGCGGTGCACGGCCTGGAACACCTCGTCGATGGCCCGGGACTGCCCTTCGGCCTGGAGGATCGCGGCCGTACGGTTGCCCTCCGCGCGCAGGACGGCGGCCTGCTTGTCGCCTTCGGCGGTGAGGATCTGCGACTGGCGTTGCCCCTCGGCCCCGAGGATCGCGGCCCGCTTGTCCCGCTCGGCCCGCATCTGCTTCTGCATCGCGTCCTTGATGGACTGGGGCGGGTCGATGGCCTTGATCTCCACCCGGTTGACCCTGAGCCCCCATTTCCCGGTGGCCTCGTCGAGCACACCGCGGAGCTGGCTGTTGATGGTGTCGCGTGAGGTGAGGGTCTTTTCCAGGTCCATCGAACCCACCACGTTGCGCAAAGTGGTGACGGTGAGCTGTTCGACCGCCTGGAGGAAGTTGGCGATCTCGTAGAAGGCCGCCCGCGGATCGGTGACCTGGAAATACAGCACGGTGTCGATCTCGACCACCAGATTGTCCTCGGTGATCACCGGCTGCGGTTTGAAGGAGACGACCTGTTCCCGGAGGTCGATCACCGGATACACACGGTCGATGAAAGGGATCACAAGACTCAGGCCGGGTTTCAGCGTCCGGTGGTAGCGGCCGAGCCGTTCGACATTGCGGGCTCGCGCCTGAGGCACGATGCGTACCGCCCGCACCACGGTGAAGACCGCGATCAGCGCGACGATCAGGCCGGCGATGAGGAACGCCGAAGCTTCCATGGTTCACTCCCGGGGGTAGACGAGTGCGGTGGTCCCGCTGATCTCCATCACATCCACGGCCGTTCCAGGGGGAATGACCAACGTCTCGTCATAGGCTCGCGCCGTCCACTCCTCGCCCTCGATCCGGACTCTGCCACCGAATCCGGTCACTTCCGAAACGACATAGGCGGACTTGCCGATCAACGCGTCTATACCGAATCGCTCTGTTTGAGGCTGCAACACGTGCCGCAACGCAATAGGGCGCACAAATATCACGCTGAGAGTGGCGACGACGGTGAACACCAGGAATTGGAGGGGCACCGGCAGTCCCAGGGCTGCGGTCCCGGCCGTGACCAGTGCGGCCCCGCCGAGCATGCCCAGCGCGGCGGTGAGCGTGAAGATCTCCGCAACGGCGAGGATGCCCGCAACGATCAACCAGACCAGCCATGGATCCATAGGTGCCCCCTCCCGAGGACGCGAGCACGCGAAGAAATCACACCGTCCGCGGTCAACGGTACGGCGCATCGGCCACCCGGCGAAGGCACGCGAGGCCGCCGACCGGCCCTCCGCCGCACTGTCACCGGGCGACCGCTTCGCGGTCTCTTATGGGGAGACCTTTACCCATCCTCGTACCGGAAAATCGACCTGCCCGCCGCAGAACGTTCCCCGGCCGACCGCCCGGCCGCCTGCCGTGGCCGTCCCCGGTCCAGCCACCGACTCACGCAACGCGCCACCCGCTCTCGCCCAGGTTCCCTGCCGAACGTCGAGGAGTGGCTCACCGGCGCATCCGCCCAGCCCTGCGGACCACGTCGCTCCCCAGGGCCCTTGCCCTGTGCGGGCCTCGGCCGCAGCGTCAGGTGGGGCGGGAGTTTCCCCCGTCCCACCTGGCGCTGCGGCCGAGGGGCAGAGCCGCCGGTCAGAAGGACTGGCCGGCGTCGCCCGGCCTGATGCGTCCGCGCCACGCCCCGGACTCGCTGCCGCGCTCCTCGATGTACTGCTTGAAGCGCTTCATGTCTCCCTTGACGCGCCGGTCGATCGTGCCGAGCGCGTCCGCCGCCTTGTCCGCGACCCCGCTGGGCTCGACGTCCATGACCAGCTCCACCCGCGTGTGCGTGTCGTCCAGGCGCTCGAAGTGGACCGTGCCCTTCTGCTTGGTGTCTCCGCTGATGGTGCGCCACGTGATGCGTTCGTCCGCGAGCTGGTCGACGATCTCGGTGTCGAACTCACGCCGGGTTCCACCGATCTTGGTCGTCCAGTGGTTGTGGCGGTCGTCCACCTGCCGGACCTCTTCGACTCCCTCCATGAACTGCGGGAACTCCTCGAACTGCGTCCACTGGTTGTAGGCGGTGTGGACCGGAACGGCGACCTCCACCGTTTCCTTGACCGTACTCATCTGTGCGCTCCGTTCTCGCTCGCGATGCCGGGGCCCCGTCGGGCCCGTGGCGACGAGTACCCGGGGTGGCGAGGTATACGACCCACCGGCGCCCCGGCTCCGGGATCACTTCCTCGTGTTGCGGTCCGTCCGGCGGGCCGAGGAGACTGACGGGTATCGACGGCAGTCGAGGGAGGCCTGGATCAATGGGCGCGACGGGCACATACGTGCAGCTCCCCGCAGTGCGGACCTGGTACGAGTCGGAAGGCGTCGGCGATCCGTTGCTCCTCCTGCACGGCGGTCTGTGCACGAACGACACCTGGGGTGCGCAGCGAGCCGCGTTCGCGGAGCGCTTCCGGCTGTTTCTTCCCGAGCGTCGCGGGCACGGCCACACTCCCGACGTCGACGGACCCCTCTCCTACCGGGCCATGGCCGACGACACCATCGCCTTCATCGAGTCGGTCGTCGGCGGTCCGGCCCACCTCGTCGGGTGGAGCGACGGCGGGATCGTGGCGCTTCTCGTCGCCGTCGCCCGCCCGGATCTGACCCGGAAACTGGTGGTCATGGGAGCCAACTTCCTTCCAGGGCCGCAGAGTTCGGCCGCGCCGGAGATGCTCGACCACATGCGGCCCGATGCGCCGGACATGGCCATGTTCCGTGACCTGTACGAAGCCGCGTCACCCGACGGAGCCGGGCACTGGCCGATCGTGGCGGAGAAGGTCGCCGACATGATCCGCACCCAGCCGACCATCTCCACGGACGACCTGGGCCGCATCACCGCGCCCACACTCGTGGTGGTGGGGGACGACGATCTGGTGACGCTCGAGCACACGATCGCCCTGTATCGCGCCGTCCCGGACGCCGAACTGGCCGTCGTCCCGGGGACGTCGCACGCGCTGCCGATGGAGAAGCCCGATCAGGTCAATCGCCTCGTCCTGGACCATCTCGCGCACGATCCCGTCCCGACGTTCTTCCCCGTCCGGCGTGCCCGGCCGACGGCTCCGGGCGGCGCCCGGTCGTGACGTGAGCGGCCGGGAGAGCGCACGCCCGTGCAAGGCTGCCCCCTGGTGCGTAATACTCTCCATATGAAGTCGAGCATTACGCCGAGGAGCGGGCCGATCACCGTGCGGCGGGCCGTCGCGCGGGACGCCAGACGGCTCACGCGGCTCGTGCGTGGCTCGCGCGCCTATGAAGGGCGGTACGCGGACATGGTCGCCGACCACCGGGTCCGGCCCGACTACATCGAAGCCCACCGCGTGTTCGTGGCCGTCACGGACGACGAGCGAGAAAGCCGCGTAGTCGGTTTCTACTCGTTGCTCCTCGCCTCGGAGGAACTCGACCTGCTGTTCGTCGCCGACGAGGCACAGGGACGTGGGATCGGGCGCCTGCTCATCGCGCACATGGGGTCCGAGGCCCGCGCCGCGGGGCTCGACCGGGTCCGGGTGGTTTCCCATCCCCCCGCCGAGGGCTTCTACCGCGGCGTGGGTGCGGTACGCACCGGGACCGCCCCCGCGAACCCACCGGCCGTGGGGTGGGAGCGCCCCGAGTTCGAGTTCCTCATTCCGCCCGCCTGACAACTTGTCCTACCGGCCGGCCCCGCCCCTGACTCCCCCGCC
>NZ_JARGEF010000119.1:0-23735 GCF_033794725.1 Streptomyces sp. ID05-39B
GGCGTCGGGCTCGGGGGAGCGTGGGGTGCGGGTCACACCGGCACGCTAGGCCGCGTGGCGCGTGCCGGGCCGCCCGCGGCGCCGGACGTCAGCGTTTCGTCATGGGTCGCGCACCCGTTCCGCGGGGTGCGCGGGCCTACGGTCGGGGCATGCGAGACGATCCACGGCTTCCCTCCGCGCCCGGTTTCTGGCGCAGCCCCTTGCGCGGCCCCTGGTTCACCTCGGTGCTGGGCCTCGTCCTGCTGGTCGGCATCACCGTGCTGTTCGTGACGGGCCTGCTCTCGTACGCGGCCTACAACCCGGATCTGGCGCCGGTCAACGACAAGACACCGGACAAGGGGATTCTCGGCTTCTACCTCTTCGCCTGGCCGACGAACCCGCACTGGCTGTACCGGCTGAACCAGGGCGTCCACGTCACCCTCGGCATCACCCTGATCCCGGTCCTGCTGGCCAAGCTCTGGTCCGTGGTGCCGAGACTGTTCGCGCTGCCGCCGGCCCGCTCGCTCGCGCACGCCCTGGAGCGGATCTCCCTGCTGCTCCTGGTCGGGGGAGCGCTGTTCGAGTTCGTGACGGGCGTGCTCAACGTGCAGCTGGAGTATGTCTTCCCGGGCTCCTTCTATCCGTTGCACTTCTACGGGGCGTGGGTGTTCTTCGCCGCGTTCGCCGTCCACGCCGCCCTGAAGACACCCGCGGCACTGCGCAACCTGCGCAACCTGCCCGACGTGCCCGACCTGCGGGAAGGGAACTCGCGCGGCCTGCGTAAATCGCGGAAACCGGTTCCCGAAACGGCGGCGCCGGCCGCCGAGCCGGACACGCTGGTCTCCCCGCGGCCCGACACCCCGACCGTCTCCCGGCGCGGCGCGCTGGCGTTCGTCGGCGGAGGCTCCCTGCTGCTGTTCCTGACGACGGCCGGGCAGAGCGCCGACGGGCTGCTGCGCCGCACGGCCCTGCTCGCACCGCACGGCGGACCGGACCCGGGCACCGGGCCGAACGGCTTCCAGATCAACAAGACGGCCCGGTACGCGGGCATCCGCACGGCTCAGACGAGCCGCGAGGCGTGGCGCCTCGTCGTCACCGGCCGCACGGGCAGCGTCCGCCTCAGCCGGGACGACCTCCTGCGACTCCCGCTGCACAGCGCGTCGTTGCCCATCGCCTGCGTCGAGGGCTGGTCGACGTCGGATCAGTGGTGGCGCGGTGTACGGCTGCGCGACCTCGCGGCGCTCGTCGGACACGACGACCCGCCCGACGTGTTCGTCGAGTCCCTCCAGCGGCGCGGGGCCTTCCGGCACGCAGCCCTGCGCGCCAACCAGGTGGCCGACCCGCGCTCCCTGCTCGCCCTGTACGTCAACGGCGAGGAACTCTCCCCCGACCACGGCCACCCCGCACGGGTCATCGTGCCCGCCGCACCCGGGGTGCTCAACACCAAGTGGGTGGCCCGGATGACGTTCGGAGACCTGTGACGATGCCGACGCGACGACGGATCACCCTCGGCAGCCCCCTCCAACTCCTCCTCCTGGCCTGCTCGTTCGCGTTGGCCGGCTACGCGGGCGTGCGGCTCCTCGACGGCGACTGGTTCGGGGTGGCCCTGTGGTTCGTGGGGGCGGCGCTGCTGCACGACCTGGTGCTGCTGCCGCTGTACGCGACGGCGGACCGGGCGCTGGTGCGGGGGCTGCGCGCCGCAGGCCGCGGCGAGTGGATCCTGTACGTCCGGGTCCCGGCCGCCCTGTCCGGGCTGCTTCTGCTGGTGTGGTTCCCGCTCATCAGCGGGTCCGTGTCCCGGCGTTACCGCTCGGCCACCGGGGTTCCCGCGGACGGCTTCCTGGCCCGCTGGCTGCTGATCACCGCCGTACTCTTCGGCGCCTCCGCCCTGCTGCTCGCGCTGCGGCTGCGCAGGGCGACGAAGCGACGGCCGCCCGCCGCCCACTGATCGACGGCCGCCCAGCCCGCCCGGTCCGCGTACCGGGACAGGGCAGGGGTGCCCAACCGCGCCCACGGGAACGGCATACCGGTGCCTCCGTGGGCCTCGGTGGCGTCGACGACCTGCACCTCGGCGCGCTCGTCGACGTCCACCGGCAGGGTCTCGGCGATGAGCAGCCCACCGGGGGAGAGGAGCCGGGCCGCGCGGTCCAGCAGGGCGCGCGGATCACCGCCGATGCCGACATTGCCGTCCATGAGCAGGACGGTGCCCCACCGGCCCTCGCCGGGCAGCGGATCGAAGACCGAGCGCCTGAGCGCCTGGCCGCCGAGCCGGACGGTCTGCTCGACGGCCGCCTCGCTCACGTCTATCCCGAGCGCGGTACGGCCCCGGGCGGCGAGCTCCGCTGCCAGCCGGCCCGGTCCGCAGCCGACGTCCAGGACGCTTCCCTCGCACCGGTCCAGCACCTCCAGATCGACCCGGTCGGCCCGCGCGCACCAGCGCTCCACCTCCAGCGGCAGCAACCAGCCGTCCGCGCGGCGCAGGAACAGCGGTCCGCGACCGGTGCGCAGGGCGGCGGAGTACGGGTCCGCGGCGGCCCAGGGGACGGCGGTGGTCTCCCGCGTCCTCATCGGTGCGCCGCCGCACACCGGGCCAGCCGGGCGGCGAACCGGCCGTGCGGGGCCAGCGCGGCGACGGCGTGCGCGTCGGAGGCGTCGTCGACGTCCCGCAGGCGCGGCAGATCGCGCACCCGCAGGCCGGCGGCGACGAGCCGCGCGCGCTGGACGGCCCCGGTGAACGGCGTCGACATGGGGACCCCCCGCAGCAGCGCGGGGTCCGGCTCGGCGAGCCCGAGGGCCCAGAAGCCGCCGTCCTCGGCGGGTCCGAACCAGGCGTCGCAGCCGGCGAGGTCCACCGTCAGCAACTCCGGCGTCACCTGCGGGGTGTCCATGCCGATGAGCAGCGCGGGCCCCTCGCAGCGGGCGAAGGCGTCCGCCAGCCGCTCGTCGAGACCTCCCGCGCACTGTGGGACGACCTCGAAGCCGGGCGGCAGCCACGGTCCGGGAGCGCCGTCCAGCACGAGGAAGCGCCGGGCGGCCGGGGTGGCGGCGACGGCTTCCAGGGTGTCCGCGAGGGAGGCCTGCGCGAGGGCGGCCGCCTCCGCGGGTGTGAACGGCGGGGTGAGCCGGGTCTTGACCCGGCCGGGCAGCGGCTCCTTCGCGATGACCAGGAGCGTGGTCACCGGGGCCGGTGCGCAAACCGGTTTCGGTGTGATCACCGTGGGATCCCTTCGCGGACGGGAACTTCGTTCAGGACGCGGCTCATGTCCCGTACCGCCTGCCAGGTGCCGCGCCAGGTGCCCGTGACCTTCGAGGCGCCGGTGCGGGGCAGGTAGGGGACGTCGTGCTCGGTGATCCGCCAGCCGGCGTCGGCCGCGCGGACCACCATCTCCAGGGGGTAGCCGCTGCGCCGGTCGGTGAGGCCGAGGCCGAGCAACGCCTCGCGGCGGGCGGCCCGCAGCGGGCCCAGGTCGTGCAGGGGCAGACCGGTACGGCGGCGCAGCAGCCGGGCCAGGGCGAGATTGCCGGCCCGGGCGTGCGCGGGCCAGCTGCCGCGGCCGTGCGGGCGTCGCCGGCCGAGCACCAGATCGGCCCCGCCCGCGCGCACCTCCCGCACGAACGGCTCCAGCAGGGCCGGGTCGAGCGAGGCGTCGCAGTCGCAGAAGCACACGACCTCGGCGGTGGCGGCGGTCAGTCCGGCATGGCAGGCCGCGCCGAAGCCCCGACGCGGCTCGTGGACGACGGTCGCGCCGAGCCCCCGGGCGATCTCCGCCGAACCGTCGGTGGAGCCGTTGTCGACGACGAGCGCGCGCCAGCCGGCCGGGATCCTGGCCAGGACCCAGGGCAGGGCCCCGGCCTCGTCGAGACAGGGGAGGACGACATCGACGCCGTCCTGCGGCGATGGTGAGATGGTCACGCCGTTCACCCTACGAACACGAACCGGGCAAACCGGACTTCGGCTCCTTACGAAACGCGGACGTCGACGACGGGAGCACGCCCCCGGCCCCCGCCTGCGACGCGGTGGTGCGAGGCTGGAGGCATGCAGCAGCCGTTCGAGTCTCCGCAGGCAGGACCCACCGCCGGGCCCCGGCCGGGCGCCGGCGCCCGCGTCCTGGTCGTCGACGACGACCCCACGGTCGCCGAGGTCGTCACCGGCTACCTCGACCGGGCCGGCTACACCGTCGACCGGGCCGACGACGGCCCCAGCGCCCTGGCCCATGCCGCCGCCCACTGGCCCGACCTGGTGGTGCTCGACCTGATGCTGCCCGGCATGGACGGTCTGGAGGTCTGCCGCAGGCTGCGCGGCCACGGTCCCGTCCCGGTCGTCATGCTCACCGCCCGGGGTGACGAGGACGACCGCATCCTCGGCCTGGAGGTAGGTGCCGACGACTACGTCACCAAGCCCTTCAGCCCCCGCGAACTGGTCCTGCGGGTGGAGTCCGTGCTGCGCCGCGCCCGGCCCGCCACCGCGACGCCCCCGCTGAGCGCGGCCGGACTGACGGTCGACCCCGCCGCCCGCCGCGCCACCAAGAACGGCGCCGAACTCGCCCTGACCTTGCGTGAGTTCGACCTGCTCGCCTTCTTCCTGCGGAATCCGGGACGGGCGTTCGGCCGCGAGGACCTGATGCAGCAGGTGTGGGGCTGGGACTTCGGCGACCTGTCCACCGTCACCGTCCACGTGCGCAGACTGCGCGGCAAGGTCGAGGACGACCCGGCGCGCCCGCGCCTGATCCAGACCGTGTGGGGCGTGGGCTACCGCTTCGACCCCCAGGGCCAGGAGGCCGGCTGACATGCGCGACACCCTCCTCATCGCCCTGTACGCCTTCACCGGCGCAGCCGCCACCGGTCTCGTCGGAGCGGCCGTGCTGCGCCCGATCCGGCGTCGCTCGCTCACCGCCTCGCTCGCCGTGGTCGCCGCGGTCGGAGTGGTCGCGATGCTCGCGGGCACCCTCGCCGTCGCCTGGGCGATGTTCCTGTCCCCGCACGACCTCACCGTGGTGACGACCGTGGTGGCGATGGCGGCCGTGGTCTCCCTCGCGACCGCGCTGCTGCTCGGCCGCTGGGTCGTCGCCCGCAGCCGTGAACTCGCCGTCGCCGCCCGCTCGTTCGGTGACGGCGGCGCCTTCGCGGTCCCCGTGGGTCCGACGACAGCCGAACTGGAGGCGCTGAGCCGTGAGTTGGCGTCGACCAGTGCCAGGCTCGCCCAGTCCCGCGACCGGGAGCGCGCGTTGGAGACCTCCCGGCGTGAACTGGTCGCCTGGATCTCGCACGACCTGCGCACCCCTCTGGCGGGCCTGCGCGCCATGTCGGAGGCGCTGGAGGACGGGGTCGCCGCCGACCCCGGCCGCTATCTGCGCCAGATCCGCACCGAGGTCGAGCGCCTCAACGACATGGTCGGCGACCTCTTCGAACTCTCCCGCATCCACGCCGGAACCCTCCCGCTCACCCCCTCACGCATGTCCCTGTACGACCTCATCGGCGACGCCCTCGCGGGCGCCGACCCCCTCGCCCGCGAGCACGGGGTACGGCTCGTCGGCCATGCCGTGGAGGCCGTGCCGGTCGAGGTCGACGGCAAGGAGATGAGCCGCGTCCTGGGAAACCTCCTGGTCAACGCGATCCGGCGGACCCCGGCGGACGGCACGGTCGCGGTGGCCGCGCAACGCTCGGCGGAAGGGGTCGTGGTGTCCGTGACCGACGGCTGCGGCGGCATCCCCGAGGAGGACCTGGCGCGCGTCTTCGACACCGGCTGGCGCGGCACGCACGCACGTACCCCGCCGGCCGGCGCGGGCCTGGGCCTGGCCATCGTGCGGGGCATCGTGGAAGCGCACCAGGGGCACGCCACCGTGCGCAACATCCCCGGCGGATGCCGCTTCGAGGTGACGCTGCCCACGGTGCCGTAGCGGGCCGGGCGCGCGGGCGGCTCAGGGCTCTCGTAGCCCGGCCCTCGCGAATTCCCGCATGCCGTCCTGGAATTCGACCTGTGGCTTCCAGCCCAGTTCGGCCCGCAGCCGAGCGGAGTCCGCGGTGATGTGCCGGACGTCGCCCAGCCGGAACTCGCCGGTGACCACGGGCTCGGGACCTCCGTACGCGGCGGCCAGCGCACGCGCCATCTCGCCCACCGTGTGCGGCACGCCGCTGCCCGTGTTGTACGCCGTCAGCGCGCCGGCCTCACTCCGCGCCTCCAGCGCGGCCAGGTTCGCCGCGGCCACGTCCCGCACGTGCACGAAGTCGCGCCGCTGCCGGCCGTCCTCGAAGACGCGCGGCGACTCGCCCCGGGCGAGCGCGGAACGGAAGAACGAGGCCACACCCGCGTACGGCGTGTCGCGGGGCATCCGCGGCCCGTACACGTTGTGGTAACGCAGCGAAACCGCCGAACCGCCGGTGGCGCGCGCCCACGCGGAGGACAGGTGTTCCTGCGCGAGTTTCGTCGTCGCGTACACGTTGCGCGGGTCGAGGGGGGCGTCCTCGCCTACCAGTCCGGGGGAGAGGCCCTCCCCGCAGGCCGGACAGAGCGGCTCGAACCGGCCCGCGTCCAGATCGGCTACGGCCCGCGGCCCCGGCCGCACCACCCCGTGCCGCGCGCACGCGTAACGGCCCTCGCCGTACACGACCATCGACCCGGCCAGCACGAGACGTTGTACGCCCGCTCCGGCCATGGCGGCGAGCAGCACGGCCGTCCCCAGGTCGTTGTGGGAAACGTACTCGGCCGCGTCGGCGACCCCGTTGCCGAGCCCGACCATCGCCGCCTGATGACAGACGGCGTCGACATCCGAGAGGGCGTCGGCCACGGCCGCCGGATCGCGGACATCGGCGGCCGGATCCTCCCTCACGTCGAACACGAGCGGTTCGTGCCCGTGCGCCCGCAGGGCGTCGACCACATGGGACCCGATGAACCCGGCGCCGCCGGTGACCAGTACACGCATACGCCCACGCTAGGACCGCCGCACCAGCGCGCACCATGACTCGCGCGGCACGTCATCACTTGGTAAGACGGGCCGCGAGGAGCACGGAGGCCATCGCCCGTCGGAACGGGGCCGGCCGACTCTGAAGTGGTGGCCTCGGAAAGAACCATCTGTCGAACGGAGGCGTCATGTCCCCGCGGATGACACTGAGGGCGATCACGCTCGACTGCCCCGACCCATTCGCCCTCGCGGCCTTCTACGAGCAGGCCACCGGCCTCGAACCGCACCCGAAGTCCGACGCCGAGTTCGCCGGACTGACCGATGAGAACGGGCTTTCCTCGGCTTCCAGCGGGTCGACGACCAGGCTCCGGGCTGGCCCGACCAGACGGTTCCTCAGCAGTTCCACCTCGACTTCGCGGTCGAGGACTTGGACCGAGCCGAGGCCCGGCTGCTCGAAGTGGGCGCCGGCAAGCCGGACCATCAGCCGGGCGGTGCCCGGTGGCGGGTCCTCACGGACCCGGCCGGCCACCCGTTCTGCATGGCCAGGGGCTGACCGGTAGGACCTGCGGCGGTGGTGACGTCCGCGCCCGGTTCACGAGGTCACCGGTAGCGGGCGGCGCAGCAGATACGCTGCCGCGCCCGAGACGAGGACCGCCATGCAGGCGATGAAGACCAGGCCGGCGCCCTCCAGGCCGAGCGGTTCGGAGAGTACGCCCACGCCGATCACCGGGACGGAAATGCCCGCGTAGGCCACCACGAACAGCGTCGAGATGACCGCCGCCCGCTGCTCGGCGGGGGAGGCCCCGGCCACCGCGGACAGCGCGCCGCGGAACGCCAGCCCCTGCCCGGTCCCGCCGACGATCGCGCTCAGCACCACGAGCGTCAGCAGCTCCCACCGCAACGCGCCCGCGAGGAGCGCCAGTCCGGCCAGCAGCGCGGCGCAGCCCAGCGGCAGCGAGCGCCGGACCCCGACCCGTCCCACGGCCAGTTGCCCGGCGGTCGAGGAGAAGAAGGCCAGGGCGACGATCAGCCCGCTCACGGCATGGTTGTCCACGTCCAGGGACTGGGCGAGGAACGCGGGGCTGACCGACGTGAACACCCCGAACAGCGCGAACCCGACGAAGGAGGCGATGGCCGCCGGCCCGAAGACGGCCCGTACCTCGGCGGGCAGGGCGGGGCGCTGCGGCCGTACGGTACTCAGTGGCCGTAGTTCCCGGACGGTCTCCGGAAGCCACAGCAGGACGGCGGCCGAGCCCGCCACCAGGGCGAGGTGCACGGCGAACGGCAGATACAGCGGCCAGGGAGCGTACTGCGCGAGCACGCCGGCGAGGAGGGGACCGCAACCCAGGCCGCCCATGTTGGCGGCCGTCGCCACGAACGTGGCACGGGGACCGCCGCCGTGCGGCGCGAGATCCATGACGTACGCCGTGGCGGCTCCGGTGAACAGCCCGGCGGACAGGCCTGACAGCAGCCGGCCCGCGTACAGCCAGGCGAGCGAGTCGGCGCCGAGGAAGCAGACGGCGCTCGCCGCCGCGCAGCCCAGGCCCGTCAGCAGCACGATCCGTCTGCCCACGGTGTCGGAGGCGTTGCCCGCGAGCAGCAGGACGCCGATCACCGCGAAGGCGTACACGGCATACACGACGGTGACCGTCAGCTCGGAGAAGCCGAACTTCTGCTGGTAGAGGCCGTAGAGGGGGGTCGGGAGGGTCGTGCCGGCCATGCACACGGCGAACACGACACCGGCGAGCAGACAGGTCAGCCATTTCCCGCGATCACCGTCCATGCGCCCGACGGTAACGCGGTAACGCGTTTCCTCCCTGGTACGACGTGCCTGTGCGCCTGTGCGCCTGTCGCCTGTGCGCCTGTGCCTGTGCGCCGGTCGGAATTCGGGGATCAGGTGTCCGTGGGCGTGAGGACCGCCTGGAGCAGCGCGCCGTAACGCGAGATCAGTTCCGCGCGGTCGGTGCGCAGCAGGGCTTCGCTCCTGGCGACCCACAGGGTGTGCAGCGTGTGCAGGAGTCCCGCGGCCAGGGCGGCCGCGAGGCGGACTCTCCTGACCCGAGGGCGCGGGCCGGCGGCCGAGCCGTCCGCCGGCCTTGCCCGTCATCGCCGGTACCAGACCACCTGGGCGCCGCCCGCACAGGACCAGAACACCTCCGCACAGCACCCGGACACCGCCCGCGGCGCCTGATCTCAGCGGTCCGCCGGTCCGCCGTCCGGACTGATCAGGGCGGCGACGGGGAGATGGTCGCTGCCGGTGGCCGGCAGGGTGCGGATGTGGCTCACCCGCGCCGAGCGGGCCATCACCTGGTCGATCCGGGCCAGCGGGAAGGAGGCGGGGAAACTGAAGGCGAAACCCCTTTCCGCCGCCTTCATCCGTGAGGTCACAGGTGTCAACCCACGGTCGTCCACCGTGCCGTTGAGGTCTCCGAGCAGGATCACCCTTCTCAGTCCCTCCGCCTCGACGGCCCGTCCCAGGAGCTCTGCGCTCTCGTCCCGCCACGAGGAGGCCAGGCCGCTCGCCCGCACACGGACCGAGGGCAGGTGTGCGACGTACACCGCGATCTCGCCGTACGGCGTGCGGGCCACCGCTCGCAGCGCACGGCGCCAGTCCTCGGTGATCCCGCGGGGTTTGATGTCCAGCGGCCCCGATTCGGTGAGCGGATGCCTCGACCAGAGTCCGACCGTGCCCTGAACGGTCCGGTGCGGGTAACGCGCGGCGAGTGTGCGCTCGTAGACCGGCAGTGCCGAGGGCACCAGCTCCTCGAGGGCGATGAGGTCGGGCCCGGCGTCGGCCAGGGCGCGGGCCGTACCCGCGGGGTCGCCGTTCTCGTCACTCACGTTGTGCTGCACCACGACCAGGTCCCGTGCGCCCGGCTCCGGCCGGGGCAGCAGCAGCCCGGCGTGGAGATGCGTCCACAGAGCCGCCGGCAGGAGCAGGGCCACCAGTGCCACGGCCGACCGGCGCAGCAGCGCCAGGCCGAGCAGCGCCACGATCACCAGCCCGAGCCACGGCAGGAACGATTCCAGCAGACCGCCCGGCCCGCCGGCGACGCGGTGCACCGTCCGGTGGAACGCCAGCAGCACGGCCGTGGCCGCCGCGGAGGCGGCGAGGGCCCACCCGTGCGGCATGGCAACTCCCTGGCGCCGGAGACCGGTCGGTCCCGGACTGTCGATGATCGTACCGAGGAGGCATCGTACGGGCGGGCACCATCCCCCGTCGTGGTCCAGACCAAACTCTTGACATGGGCATTGCTTACTTCTTAAATCACATAGTGAAGTAAGTGACCCGCACCACTGCACCACCGGCACCACCGGCATCACCCCACCACCCCACCCCCCCATGCGCGCCGACCGGCCGAACTCGCCCGCTTCTCCTGCCTGCTGCTGTCGCTGCTGCTGTCGCTGCCGTCACGCACGTGCCGTACGCACGCCGGTCTTCGTGTCATGCCCGATGAAGGGAGAGTCATGGACTCCCCGCGCTTCCCCCGGCGCTTGCTCTGGTCGCTCGCGCCGCTCCTCGCCTTCGCCTCACTGTCCACCGGCCTCGCGCAGGGCGCGTCTGTCTCCGGGCGGGCCGCCACCGCACCCGCCGTCGCCGAAGCACAGGCCGCCGCCGTCACCTTCGCCGACGAGTTCGACGGACCCGCGGGTGCCGGCGTGGACGCCGGCAAGTGGCAGACCGAGACCGGCGACAACGTCAACAACCACGAGCGGCAGTACTACACCGCCGGGAACCGCAACGCGGCCCTGGACGGCCAGGGCCATCTCGTGATCACCGCCCGCCGCGAGAACCCGGGCAACTACCAGTGCTGGTACGGGCGGTGCGAGTACACCTCCGCCCGGCTGAACACGGCAGGCAGGTTCACCACGACGTACGGCCGTGTCGAGGCCCGGATGAAGGTTCCGCGCGGGCAGGGCATGTGGCCCGCGTTCTGGATGCTCGGCAACGACATCGGCCAGGTCGGCTGGCCCAACTCGGGCGAGATCGACATCATGGAGAACGTGGGCTTCGAACCGTCCACCGTGCACGGCACCCTGCACGGGCCCGGCTACTCCGGCTCCGGGGGCATCGGCGCCGGACACACGCTCCCCGGCGGACAGGCCTTCGCCGACGCCTTCCACACCTTCGCCGTCGACTGGAGCCCGAACGCGATCACCTGGTCCGTCGACGGCACGGTCTACCAGCGCCGCACCCCCGCCGACCTCGGCGGCCGGCAGTGGGTCTTCGACAAGCCCTTCTTCCTCATCCTCAACCTCGCGGTCGGCGGCTACTGGCCCGGAGACCCCGACGGCAGCACCGCCTTCCCCCAGCAGCTCCTGGTCGACTACGTCCGCGTCAGCACCGACACCGCACAGCCCGGCGGCAGCGGCCCGATCACCGGCATCGGCGGCAAGTGCGTCGACGTCGCCGGCGCCAACAGTGCCAACGGCACGGCCGTACAGCTCTACGACTGCAACGGCACCGCCGCCCAACGGTGGACCGTCGGCGGCGACGGCACGATCCGCGCGCTCGGCAAGTGCCTGGACGCGGCCTCCGGTGGCACGGCCGACGGCACCCTCGTCCAGCTCTGGGACTGCAACGGCACCGCCGCGCAGCAGTGGGCCGTCCCTGCCGCGCGGGACATCGTCAACCCGCAGGCCGACAAGTGCCTGGACGCGTCCGGCGGCAGCTCCGCCAACGGGACCCGGCTACACCTGTGGACCTGCACCGGAGCCGTCAACCAGAAGTGGACGGTGACCCGTTGACAAGGTGACGTGATCCCCGCAACGGCGGGGGTGACCGGACGGGGGCCGACCCGGTCCCCGTCCGGTCACTGTCGATCCTGCGGGCCGCCGTTGAGGCGGCGGCCCGGAACGTGCGCCGCGCCCGGTACCGCATCTCCGGTACCGGGCACGGTCTTCGGGAGGGAGGAGCGGCCGACCCCGCCACCACGGGATCGGCCGCCGCGTCAGCCGACGCTTCGCCGGGCAGTCCCCGACGTCTGGTTCGGTGTGCCGGTGATCGTGAACTGCGAGCCCGGTTCGACGAGTACGTCCCCCTCGGCCGAGCCGGTGATCGTGACGTCGGACAGGGTGGCGCTGCCACGGGCGCCGCTCATCGCGAGGATGCCGGAGCCGTTGGCCGACCGGTCGATGCGGACGTCCGTGATCCTCACGTCCGGCATCGCCCCGCCGCCGGTCTTGAACTGGATGCCGTCGTAGGTGGAGTCGTGGATCTCGGTGTCCCGGATGGTGACACCGGGAATGTCCTGGCCCTGCGCGAAGAGGGTGATGGCGCCGAACTCCTGCGCCTCGCTCCAGAAGGCGCCGCCCGTGCGGTACAGGGCGTTGCCCGCGATCAGGGTCTGCCCGGAGAAGGGCAGCGGATCGTGGTCGGTGGCCAGCATGATGCCGGGGTAGTTCATGGTGTCGGACACGACGTTGTTCTCGATCGTGTTTCCGTAACCGCCGTACACCGCGATCCCGTTGGCTCGCCAGGGCAGCTGGACGGTGTTGTTGCGGAAGCGGTTGTCGTGGCCGACGTCGACCGCGGTGTCCTTCACGTACTTGCTGGCCCAGACCGCGAGCGCGTCGTCGCCGGTGTTGCGGAAGGACGAGTTGTAGACGGTGGAGTTACGGGTGCCGTTGGCGAAGTTGATGCCGTCGGCGTAGGTGTTGCGGATGCGGACGCCGGTGAACTCCAGTCCGTCGCCGGGGCCCCACAGCTCGGGGAGGTTGGAGTAGTCCCGGCCGGCCCACACGCCGACGTTGGCGTGTTCGATCCACACGTTGGTGATCTTCGTTCCCTTGCCGAAGCGGCCGTTGAGGCCGACGCCGCCCTCGTGGTTGCCGTCGCCGCCGCGGATGGTGCCCGAGCCGAAGATGGCGATGTCGGAGATCTGCGTGTTGTGGTCGATGTCGAAACCGAAGTTGCCCTCGTGCGGGTGGTTGATGCCGCCCGCCTCGTGCGGCGGGGTCAGCGTGTACAGCTGGGAGTGCCACATGCCGGCGCCGCGGATCGTGACGTCCCGGATGCCCACCTGGTTGAACTGGCCGCGGTCCAGCGGGTCGTCGGTGAGGATCTTCTGTTCCTGGCGCCACTGCCCGGCCGGGATCCACACGCAGGCGATCTGCCCGTTCTGGTCGGCGGTGACCGCCCGTTGAAGGGCGTCGGTGTCGTCCAGGCCGTCGTTGGGGACCGCGCCGTACTCGGTGATCGAGGTACAGGCGGCCGGCCTGGCCGCCGGGGGCGCCACCTGCTCCAGGTCGACGAGGTCGATGATCTGGAACGCGGCCGAGTCGCCCGCGTCCCGCTGGAGGCGGAACGTGGTGCCCACCGGGTAGGTCTGTGAGAGCAGCGCGTGGGACTCGTCGAACAGCCGCCGGGCGTCGCCGCCGGGCCGGTTGCTGAGCCCTTCGGGGTCGTCGGTGCTGCCGTACAGCCAGCTGTGTTTCGAGGACAGGGTCAGCTTCCGCACGAAGGTGCCGTCGGCATACAGGCTGATCGTGGCGTCCGCGCCGCCGCCGGTCGCGGAGTCCGGGACGGAGTTGCGTACCACGATGGAGTTGGCGGGGTTGGCCGAGGTGAACTCCACGTAATGGCCGGTGGAGTTGAGGCGGACCGACTTGCGGCCCGAGGACTCGGTGGCGAAGTTGGTGTGCCCGAAGGTCCGTTTGGCGTCTGCCGTCAGCAGGGTGCCCGAGTAACGGCCGTCCTCCGCCTCGTACTCGGTGTACGGGACGGCGGCGCCGCGCCCGACGACCAGGGACTTCGCGAGCACGTTGTTGTTCTCGTCGGTCTCGGTGACCAGTCCCGTGGCGTCGGCCGTCGCGGTGAGGGTGGCTCCGCCGGCGGTCGCCGTCCAGGTGCCGCTGATCGGCACGTTCACCGTGGCGTCCGGAGCCACCTGGCCGGTGGCGCCGTTCAGGGTGGTCGAGCCCGCCTGGACGCGGGTCACCGAACCGGCGGGCGCCGCGGTGGTCCCGCGGTTGTGCACGGCCACGGTGAAGGAGACGGGCGTGCCGACGGCCGGGGCGGCCGGGCTGGTGGTGATGGAGCGCACCTCCAGGTCCGGCCCTGGCGACCGGGCGACGACCAGCCGGCTCGCGGCGGCGCGGCTGTTGTTGGAGTCGTCCAGTTCGACGACCGTGTCATGGGGGTCGACGACGGCCGACACGGCGTAACTGCCGGCCGCACGCGTGCCGGTGGCCACGTCGACGACGGCGGAGGCGCCCGGGCCGAGTGCCGGGACGGCGCCGCTGCCCGCGACCGTGCCCTCGGCACTCGCCTCCACCGTGGTGGCGGCGGAGCGCGCGGTGCCGGCGTTGCGGACGGTGGCCCGCACGGTGACCGGGTCGCGTTCGGTGGGCGCGGCGGGCGTCCAGTCCAGCGTCGTGACCAGCAGGTCGGGGGCGGGTGCCGCGGTGCCGACGACCTGGAACTCGGCGACCTGACCGCCGGGCGCGCCGGTGTTGGAGGAGAACCGCAGGCGTACGTCGGCCCAGCGGCCGCCGACCGCAACGGTCACCGTGTTGCCGCTCGCCGGACTGAAGGCGTAGGTCTTCGCGGCGGCAAGGGAGGTGAATCCGGTTGCCGACTCTTGCCGGCCGAGGACCTGGATGCCCTGGGTACGGGCGGCCCACACCGGGTCGGGGTTGAGCTTGACGACCACGGCGCTCAGATCGGCGTCGGCGCCCAGCTTCACGGTGAGGTCGGCGGGGTGGCCCGCCGCCTCCCAGTAGGTGGCGGTGGAGTCGTCGGTGGCGTGGGCGGCCACGTAGCTCTGCACGGACGAGGTGGCCTCGACGGGCTTGTTCCGGGCCAGGTTGGTGCCGGCCGGCGGCGGTGCGGTGCCGTCGTCCTCGCCGTACACCTCCAGTTCGGAGAGCTGGGCGGCGTTCCAGCCGGTGTTGCCGGACACGTTGACGCGGACGTACCGGACATCGGCGCGGGAGGCCAGCGCGACGGAGACGGTGTTGGCCTGGGCCGGGTCGAACACCCGGAGCGCCGGGGCGGCGAGGGCGCTGAACCCGGATCCGTCGGTGCTGCCCTGGAGGGACAGGGTCTGGTTGCGGCTCTCCCAGCCCGTGGGGAGTTTCAGCACGACCCGGTTCACGTCGTGAGCCGCGCCGAGGTCGACCTGCACCCACTGCGGGAAGGTGCCCGCGGGCCCTTCCCAGTAGGAGGCCTGGGCGCCGTCGGTGGTGCGGGACGCCGGGTACTCCGCGTGGGAGCCGCCGGCGGTGGCCGGACGGCCGAGGGCCAGGTTGACGTCAGCGGCGGCCGGCGCGGATGCCTGGGCGGCCTGGGCGGGGGAGGCGGAAGTGAGCGGCAGCAGTCCCGTCGTGACGAGCCCGGCGATGACCACGCCGGTCAGGGGCCGACGGCCTGGTGGTCTCCATCTCATGAGGTCCTCTGTTCGATCGGTGGCACGGCGGAGGGCGCGGCGGACCGGCGGGGGAGATACGGGGAGCAGAGGAGCGGGACGACCCCCAGAGAGGCGTCTCCAAGAGAGCGAACGCCGCCGTGCACATGATTTTGAGTGGGACGGTCGATTCTTTGCGGAAACTACGCACAGGTTTCTAGTGAGTCCCAGGTTTGTCAACGGTCCCGGTAGCGGCTCCAGTCGCCGCGCAAACCGCTTGCGTCCCTTGCCCGCAGACTTGCTTTTCCCGACAGCCACCGTGAAAGCGGCTGGCCAAAGCGCTGACCGGGCGGTAAGGGGAAGGACGGGCAGGCAAGGGGTTTCCGGGAGGAGGGCCACGGTCGGAGCGGTGGCACGCGCTACGGCCCGCGCCCGCACCACATCGCGGTGGACGTCCGGGAGCCCCAGATTCACGCAAGTCGCTTGCGGCGCTTGCGCTAGCCTTTCGTTCATGACGCGACGACTTGCTCAGGTAGCCAAGAAGGTTGGAGTCAGCGAGGCCACGGTCAGCCGGGTGCTCAACGGCAAGCCCGGGGTCTCGGACGCCACCCGGCAGTCCGTGCTGACCGCGCTGGACGTGCTCGGCTACGAGCGCCCCACCCAGCTGCGCGGCGAACGCGCCCGCCTCGTGGGCCTGGTCCTGCCCGAGTTGCAGAACCCGATCTTCCCGCTGTTCGCCGAGGTCATCGGCGCCGCGCTGGCCCAGCAGGGACTGACCCCGGTGCTGTGCACCCAGACCAAGGGCGGTGTCTCCGAGGCCGACTACGTCGAACTGCTCCTGCAGCAGCACGTCTCCGGAGTGGTGTTCGCCGGCGGACTGTTCGCCCAGGCCGACGCCCCGCACGACCACTACCACCAGCTCGCCGAACGGAAGATCCCGGTGGTGTTGATCAACGCCGCCATAGCGGAACTGGACTTTCCGTGCGTCTCCTGCGACGACGCGGTCGCCGTCGAGCAGGCATGGCGCCACCTGTCCCTGCTGGGCCACGAGCGCATCGGCCTGGTTCTCGGCCCAGGCGACCACATCCCCTCGCGGCGCAAACTCGCCGCCGCCCGCGCCGCCGCCGAGGCGTCCGGCGCCACCCTGCCCGACGACCGGGTGGAACGGTCGATATTCTCCCTGGAGGGCGGCCAGGCGGCCACCACGCGCCTGTTGCAACGTGGTGTCACCGGCATCATCTGCGCCAGCGACCCACTCGCCCTCGGCGCCATCCGGGCCGCCCGGCGGCGCGGCCTCGCGGTGCCCGGACAGGTGTCGGTCGTCGGCTTCGACGACTCGGCCTTCATGAACTGCGTCGAGCCACCGCTGACGACCGTGCGCCAGCCCATCGAAGCCATGGGCCGGGCCGCCGTGGACCTGCTCTGCGCCCAGATCCAGGGCGGGGAAGTGCCGCCCGGGGAGCTGTTGTTCGAGCCGGAGCTGGTGGTCCGCGGCTCCACCGCGCAGGCCCCGCGGGGCTGACCGAAGGCGCACGGCCAGGGCCTGGAGCGGCACGGCGGCGTGCCAACTGTGTGCGTTCCGCCCTCACTTGTGCGGCGATGCCGGTCACCGAGCCGACTCTCGACATCCGTCTGTCAAACAATTACGAAATCTGCGCGAGATATTGCGACCGCTTGTCGGCGGTGGTTGAGTGTGCGGCGCCCCACATCGCCTCGGCGAGGGGCGCCTTCCACGTTCCTGCCCAAGGGGGACCACCCATGAGAACAGCTCGGTTCCGCCGCACCCGTCGCGCCGGCGCGGTCACCCTCGCCTCCGCCCTCACCCTGACGGCGCTCGCCGCCTGCGGCACGAGCAGCAGCAAAGACGACGACAACGGTTCCGGGAACAGCGCGAACGCGGATCCCGCCGCGCCGCTGGACCCCGAGACCAAAGTGACCATCACCATCGACTGCATGCCCCCGGCGGCGAAGGCGGCCGAGCTGAAGGAGTGGAACGAGGACGTCGAGGAGTTCAACAAGACCTACCCCAACGTCACCGTCCAGGGCCGCTCCACCCCCGGCCAGTGCCTGGAACCGCCCCGCTTCACCGCGATGCTCAAGGCCAAGTCCCAGCCCGACGTGTTCTACACCTACTTCACCGACCTCGCGCAGGTCCTCGACAACGACGGCGCCCAGGACATCAGCGCCTACGTCAACGACCGGACCGTGCCGCTGCTCAAGGACATCGACCCCGACGTCCTCGGCTCCCTCAAGCAGGACGGCAAGCTCTACGGCCTGCCCACCAGCAACTACCGGATGGGCCTGCTGATCAACCGCAAACTCTTCACGCAGGCCGGCCTCGACCCGGACACTCCACCGGCCACCTGGGAGGACGTCCGCGCCGCGGCCAAGAAGATCGCGGCCCTCGGCGGCGGCGTCGCCGGGTTCGGCGAATACAGCGCCGCCAACACCGGTGGCTGGCACTTCACCGCGCAGATGTACAGCCTCGGCGGTGACGTCGTCGACACCTCCGGCAAGAAGGCCGCCTTCAACGACGCCATCGGCAAGCGGGTCGCCGCGAACCTCCACGCCATGCGATGGGAGGACGACTCCATGGGCAGGACGCAGCTGCTCAAGTGGGGCGACCTCCAGAAGCAGATCGCCACCGACAAGCTCGGCATGTTCCTCGCGGCGCCGGACGACGTGACCTACATGGTCCAGCAACTCGGCGCCGAGTACGAGAACTTCGGCATGGGCCCGATCCCCGGCGGCAGGAACACCCTCGCCGGCGGGAACAACTACATGATCAAGAAGGGCATTTCGCCCGACAAGGTCAAGGCCGCCGTCGCCTGGCTCAACTTCAAGTTCACCACCGTCGGCAAGGGCCACTACGACTGGCGGCGCGCCAAGGCCGACGGCCTGCCCGTCGGACTTCCGCAGCCCAACCTGTGGCTGAACGACAGCAAGGTTCAGGACGACGCGGCCCGCAAGCGGTACGCGACGATGCCGGTGGAGAACTTCAAGGCGTTCATGGACAACCCCGTCCCGGGCAAGGCCGAACCGCCGAAGGCCCAGGAGATCTACAAGGTTCTCGACAACGTGATGTCCGGCCTCCTCACCAACAAGGACGCCGACATCGACAAGCTCCTGTCGACGGCGGAGTCCCAGGTCAACCAGGTCCTGGCCACCCAGTGACCCCGCGGGTCCGGGCGCAGTCGCACCGCCCGGCCCGCGAGCGCGCCCCGCGCCCGCCCCCGCACGAAGGGGGCGGGCCCGACCGCCCACGTCACGTGCCCGGACCGTCGCGTCCGACGGCACCGCAGCACGTCAAGGAGCGCCCCATGCCGGCCCCCACCCTCGCGCAGGACCCGACGGCCAAGGACCGCCGGCCCCGCCTTCCCCGGCGGACCCGCGCCGACGCCGTCCGGCATCCGGACGCGGGCCTCGCCCAAGCCGTACGCCGCAATCTCACCGCCCACGGCTTCCTCATCGGCGCGGTGCTCTGCTTCGCCTTCTTCTCCTGGTACCCGATCGTCCGCGAGTTCCTGCTCGCCTTCCAGAAGACCGACAACGGACACGTCAGCTGGGTCGGCTGGGACAACTTCGTCACCGTCTGGAACGACCCCGCCTTCGCACAGGCCTGGCGCAACACCCTGTGGTTCACCGTCCTCGCGCTGGTCCTTGGCTTCGCCGTGCCCTTCCTCACCGCCCTCGTCATCAACGAGTTCCGGCACGGGCAGGGCTACCTGCGGCTGCTGGTCTATCTGCCCGTGATGCTCCCGCCCACCGCGTCCGTCCTGCTGTTCAAGTACCTGTACGACCCCGGGTACGGCATGTTCAACGAGGTCCTCGCCGTCTTCGGCCTCCCCGCCCAGCAGTGGCTCCAGGACCCCGACACGGCGATGCTCTCCGTCGTCGTCGCCTCCACCTGGATGAACATGGGCGGCGCGACCCTCATCTACCTGGCCGCGCTCCAGGGCGTCCCCGGTGAGCTGTACGAGGCCGCCGAACTCGACGGGGCCGGCCTGCTGCGCAAGGTGTGGCACGTGACGGTCCCGCAGACCCGGCTCGTCCTGATGCTGATGCTCCTCATGCAGGTCATCGCCACCATGCAGGTCTTCATCGAGCCGTTCCTGCTCACCGGCGGCGCCGGACCGGAGGGCTCCACCACCACGGTCGTCCACCTGATCTACCAGTACGCCTTCAACTTCAACAACTACGGCGCCGCGGCGGCGCTCGGCCTGCTCCTGCTCGTCCTGCTGGCCGGCTTCTCAGCCGTGTACACCGGGCTCAGCCGCAGCGCCGACGACTAGGACCGGGGGAGACCCACATGTCCACACGCACGCTGATCTCGCCCGCTCAACTGGCCCGTCCACGCGGCAGACTTCTCTACTGGCTCGCCTTCGCCGTCGTCGTCGCCCTCTTCACGCTCGCCTTCCTCGGCCCCCTGTACTGGATGGTGTCCGGCGGCCTCAAAACCACCCAGGAAGCCGTCCAGACCCCGCCGACCTGGGTGCCCGGCTCCGTCCACCCGGAGAACTACCGGCGGGCCTGGGAGGTCATGGACCTCGCCCGGCTGCTCCTCAACACCCTGTACTACGCCTTCGGCGCGCTCGCCTTCCAACTCGTCCTGGACGTCGCCGCCGCCTACTCCCTGTCGAAACTGCGGCCCGTCCTCGGCAAGGCCGTCCTCGGGATGATGCTCGTCACCCTGATGATCCCGGCAACGGTCCTCGTCGTACCCCAGTACCTCACCGTTCTCGACATGCCGGTCATCCAACGCAACCTGCTCGACTCACCCTGGGTGATCTGGCTGCCCTCGGTCACCAACGCCTTCGCCATCTTCCTGCTGAAGCGCTTCTTCGACTCCATCCCCAGGGAACTCCTGGACGCGGCCTCCATGGACGGAGCCGGCCCGCTGCGCGTCCTGTGGTCCGTCGTCCTGCCGATTTCGCGGCCCATCCTCGGCGTGGTGTCCATCTTCGCCGTCGTCGGGGTCTGGAAGGACTTCCTCTGGCCGATGCTGGTCCTGCCCGACCCCACGGGCCAGACCCTCGCTGTCGGTATCTACTCGCTCGCCACCAGCGTGCCCGAGAACGTCCTGATCGCCGCCCTCACCATCGCGTCCCTGCCGACCCTGGTGCTGTTCCTCCTGTTCCAGCGCAACATCATGAGCGGGCTGACCGCGGGCGGCCTCAAGGGCTGACGCGCCCCTTTCCCGGCGGCACGGGCCCCGCGCCGGACCCAGGGCCTCTCGTTCGGATCACGCCGGGCTCGCGGGGTCCGGCACCGCACCTCGCCGCGTTGTCGTCGGTCCCGGCTCTGCCCTGACTCCCTCCGCCTTGTGACGCCCCCCCACTGCCCGAACGGCGGGGAGGTACGCCCAGCACGAGACCCCGCTCCCTGATCCGGCCTGATCCAGACAAAGGATCCTGAGGGTGCCGCCCGGCGCCCCTCTTCGAATCCTCCGCCGCCGCCTCGTCCTCGACGCCCGCCGTCCGGGGCGGCGGCGGAGAACCACCCCTGCCCCGAAAGGACCCTCACGTGGCAGCCCCTCATCGCGACACGACCCCCGGTTCCCCGGACGACTGGTGGCGCGACGCCGCCATCTACCAGGTCTACCCCCGCAGTTTCGCCGACGGCGACGGCGACGGCACCGGAGACCTCGCGGGCGTACGGGCGAAGCTGCCCTACCTCGCCGAACTCGGCGTCGACGCCGTGTGGTTCACCCCCTGGTACCTCTCGCCGCTGGCCGACGGGGGCTATGACGTCGCCGACTACCGCACCATCGACCCCGCCTTCGGCACCCTGGACGAGGCGGAGAAACTGATCGCCGAAGCCCGTTCCCTCGGCATCCGCACGATCGTCGACATCGTGCCCAACCACGTCTCCGACCAGCACCCCTGGTTCCGGGCCGCGCTCGCCGCCGGACCGGGCAGCCCCGAACGCGAACTGTTCCACTTCCGGCCCGGACGCGGCGAGCACGGCGAACTGCCGCCCAACGACTGGCCGTCACAGTTCGCCGGACCGACCTGGACCCGGGTCGCGGACGGGGAGTGGTACCTGCACCTGTTCACCCCTTTGCAGCCCGACCTCAACTGGGCCCACCCGGCCGTCCGCGAGGAACACGAGAGCGTCCTGCGGTTCTGGTTCGAGCGCGGCGTCGCGGGCGTCCGCATCGACTCGGCCGCCCTGCCGGCCAAGGACCCCGCCCTGCCCGACTTCGTCGAGGGCCGCGATCCCCACCCCTACGTCGACCGCGACGAACTCCACGAGATCTACCGCTCCTGGCGGCGCGTCGCCGACGCCCACGGCGCGGTCTTCGTCGGTGAGGTCTGGCTGCCGGACTCCGAGCGCTTCGCCCGCTACCTGCGCCCCGACGAACTGCACACCGCATTCAACTTCACCTTCCTCGCCTGCCCCTGGGACGCGCACCGGCTGCGTACGGCCATCGACGACACCCTCGCCGAGCACGCCCCCGTCGGGGCCCCCGCCACCTGGGTGCTGTGCAACCACGACGTGACCCGCACGGTCACCCGCTACGGCCGTGCAGAAACCGGTTTCGACTTCGCCACCAAGGCCTTCGGTACCCCGACCGACCTGGAGCTGGGCACCCGCCGGGCCCGCGCCGCAGCCCTCCTCACCCTCGCCCTGCCCGGTTCCGTCTACGTCTACCAGGGCGAGGAACTGGGCCTTCCCGAGGCGGACATCCCGCGCGACCGCATCCAGGACCCCATGCACTTCCGCTCCGGAGGCACCGACCCCGGCCGCGACGGCTGTCGCGTCCCCCTGCCGTGGACCGCCGACTCCCCCTACGCCGGTTTCGGCTCGGACGCCGAACCCTGGCTGCCGCAGCCCGCCGGCTGGTCCGCGTACGCCGCCGACCGCCAGGCCGCCGACCCCGCCTCGATGCTGACCCTCTACCGCACCGCGCTTCAGCTGCGGCGCACCGAACCCGCCCTGGGTGACGGCCCGTTGGAGTGGCTGCCCGCTCCCGACGGTGTTCTCGCCTTCCGCCGCGCACCCGGCCTGGTCTGCGTGGTCAACCTCGCCGGCCGCCCCGCCGTCCTGCCGGCCCACGATGCCGTCCTCCTGGCCAGCGGCCCCCTGGACACCGACGGCGGACTGCCCACCGACACCGCCGTCTGGCTGCGCGTGTGAACCGTCGGCCCCCGCGAGGCCGACCGGCCCCGGTCACGAGGGCGACCACTGCCCGCCCGCTGCCTGGAGCCGTGAGCGGAGTCGGCCGGAGTCGGCCGGCGTCGGGTTGGCCGAGTCCGGGGAGAGGCCGGGACGGCCTGCCAGGCGGGGCGGGCCGTTTCGGGGTCGCCCACCGCGTCGTGGGTGACACCGATGCGGGTGGGGGCGCCGGCCCTCCTCGGCGGGCACCACGTCCGGGTGGCGGAAGACGGCGAGGGCGGTGCGACAACCGGCGAGGGCCTCTTGCTGCCTGCCCACAGAGGTGAAGCGTCACGTCAGGGTGCGCCCGGTCCAGGCCGACGGAGGGCGGAGGACGGGCCCATGAGTACCCCCCGCGCTTACCTCCCTGGTAATCGACCACGGCCCTCCGACGGTGCAGGATCGTGGGTGTCGAGAAGCCCGACCGGACGGAAGGACACCATGTCTGCCTACGCGATCGCCCACCTGCGGGAAGCGGCACCGCACGCCGACGTCGCCGAGTACATCGAGCGCATCACCGCGACCTTCGAGCCGTACGGCGGCCGCTTCCTGGTGCACGGCGCACAGCACGAGGTGATGGAGGGCGCCTGGCCGGGACACGTCGTGGTGATCGGTTTCCCGTCCCTTGCCGAGGCGCGGGCCTGGTGGGCCTCCGCCGCCTACCAGGAGATCGCACCCCTGCGCGCCCGGCACATCGAGGGCGACATCATCCTGGTCCCGGGCGTGCCCGCGGGCTACGACCCGGACCACACCGCGAAGGCACTGCGCGAGGCGCTGCCCGCTCGGTAGCGCCCGCTGCCCGACGAGCGCCGGACGCCCGCCCGTTCAGCTGCGTCCGGCGTCGGCGCCGGGCGGGCGGAAACAGGCCGTGACCGTTTTCCCGTGCGGGCAGGGGCGCGCCTCCCAGCTGTCGGCGAGGGCGTCGACCAGGAGCATTCCCCGCCCTCCGACACGGTCGGTGCTGGGCTGCCGGGGAGCGGGCAGCTCGTCCGAGTGGTCGTGCACCGCGATGTGCAGACAACGGCTGTCCCACGCCATGACGAGCTGGGCGCTGCTGCGGGCGTGCCGGTGGGCGTTCGTGATCAGCTCGGAGACCGCGAGCAGAACGGCGTCCGCGGTCTCCGGGGCCTCGGCGCTCCAGCCCAGGGCGTCGAGGTGTTCCCGGGCCCAGTCCCGGGCCGCCTTCACCGAACTGTCCATCGGCAGAGTGCGCGCCCACCCGACCGCCCGCAGCCCGGACCCGTCCATGGTGACCCCTTTCCTGGATCTTGCCGCCACGCACCGGCGTGTACCCCGAGGCGGCGAGGTGAGGCATGTCGCGCCCGCGGCGGACGGCACCGAAAACGCGGCG